>NZ_DASSRP010000131.1:0-7529 GCF_035701725.1 Bradyrhizobium sp. | reverse complement strand
AACCGGTGGCGTACCAGGCCTGCGCCATGTTTGGATTGAGCACGCGCGCTTGATCTAGGATCGGAACCGCACCGTCAAGGTCACCGAGTATACGGGCCCTCGCATATCCCGCACTCGACAAGGCGACCGCGTCATCCTTGCCAAACTCTATGGCACGCGATGCAAACTCAGCCGCTTTCGCGGCCTCTTGATCGCGGCTGTTAGCCCATCCGTTGATCCTGCGAAGCGCGTAGCACATTGCCGCCATCCCGTAGGCGGCGGCAAACCGAGCATCGGCCTTGATTGCGACGGAAAAGAACTCCAGGGCTTCAGCGACGGCGCGCTCGGTGTATTGGTGAAAGCTTGCCCTGCCGCGCAAGTAATAGTCATAGGCGTCAAGGCTGTCGGTGTTCTTAAGTCTGGTGCGCTCAATTTCGGCTTGTTCAATCTTGGGAGCGATTGCGCCGACAACCGCCGTCGTGATCCGATCCTGTAGTTCGAAAATGTCCTCGAGTTCGCCCTCAAAACGATCCGCCCAGAGATGCACTCCGGACGTCGCATTGATGAGTTGTCCGGTTATCCGTACGCGCTTGGCATACTTGCGCACGCTTCCCTCGAGAACATAACGCACGCCGAGATCCGCACCGATCTGGCGTATATCGGAAGTTCTTCCCTTGTAGGTAAAGCTGGAATTCCGCGCAATCACGAACAATCCAAGAAAACGCGACAGTGCCGTTGTGATGTCTTCGACGATGCCGTCGGCGAAATACTCCTGCTGCGGATCGCCGCTCATGTTCTCGAACGGCAACACGGCGATCGAAGGTTTGTCTGGAACGCTAAGGGGTCTAATCGGCGTTTGACCGGCGTATTCAGACTTCTTTTCTGCTTCAGAAAGTTGGGCCGGCAGCGCAGACGCGTGATGGGCTGGCTGCTCCCTGACATCTCCGACAAACCGGATGCCCTTGCGCGCCAGAGTTTTGATCAGGCACTGATCATCCCCGGAGTCACCGATCGCGGTCCGCGCCTCGTTGAGACGGGTTGTCAGCGCCGAATCGGAGACAACCCGGCCCTGCCAAACTGCGTCAATCAGTTCATCCTTACTGATCACCTTATCCCGGTGACGGACGAGAAATTCGAGAAGATCGAAGGCCTTGGGCGCGAGGGGTACCAACGCGGTACCCCGCCTCAGCTCTCGACGGTCAGCATCTAGGGAGCAATCTGCAAACAAATACACCACGGCGGATTCCCGAATTGTGCCACCGCGCCATACGGCCATGCTGGGACAAACGTGCCGAAAAAGAAAGCTCTTAGTGACCAAAATGTTGGGTTTCCGGAATGCGCCTTACCCAAGGCGATGGCATCTTCCGGTTCGCGATTGACAGTCGCCTCAGATCGCTTCAGGAGGTTTGATATGGCCACTAATCTCGCCGGATATGTTGCGTCGGCCTTGGTCCTTACAACTTTCATCACCAACGATATGCGACTTCTACGAACTGTAGGCATTTTCAGCAACTTGGCATTTATCACCTATGGGGCAATGGGTGGTCTTGTGCCTGTGCTAGCGCTTCACCTTCTTCTGCTGCCGGTGAATATTCTGCGGCTACTGCAGTTAAGGGTGCCGCGCCAGAGGGCACCGTTCGCACCTGCGATGGCATTGCCGTCCAAACCCTGAATATTGGAGCCGGCCATGACAGTTCGGCGACGGGACGTTCTTCAATTCATCGGTGCAACGACGGCCGCAGCTCTCTTCGCTGATCAGGGCCGCGCACAAGCCTATCCAACGCGGCCCGTCCGCTGGGTCGTCGGTTACCCTGCCGGAGGCGCGTCGGACATTTTTGCTCGCACTATGGGACAATGGTTGTCAGAGCAACTGGGACAGCCATTTGTCATCGAAAACCGGTCGGGCGCCAGCGGCAATATCGCCACGGAAGCGGTCGCGAGAGCCTCTCCCGATGGCTACACACTCCTTCTCGTCAATGCGGGTAACGCTATCAACGCCACGCTATACAAACACCTCAATTTCGCGTTCCCCGGTGATTTCACCGCTGTTGGGAGCATCGTTCGCGTGCCACTTATCATGCTGGTCAACCCATTGACGCCAGTCCGCTCGATTCCCGAATTCATTGCCTATGCCAAAGAGCATCGCGGCACGTTAAACATGGCGTCTGCCGGCAATGGCACTCCGCAGCACCTCGCCGGCGAGCTCTTCAAAATGATGACCAAAACCGAGATGACCCATGTTCCGTATCGGGGTTCGGCGCCGGCCCTCACTGATTTGCTGAGCGGACAAGTGCACGTCGCGTTTGATACCACCGCTGCTGCGATGGAGCAGGTCAAGGCGGGCAAATTGCGGGCGTTGGCAATCACCACTAAGGCTCGCTCACCAGCGTTGCCCGATATCCCCGCGATAACGGACTATGTTCCCGGATATGAGGCAAGCGGTTGGTACGGTGTAAGTGCTCCGCGGGGAACACCTGGTGCGATCGTGGAGAGGCTAAATCGCCTAATTAACGCCGGCTTGGCGGATGGCAGAATAGCTGACCGCTTTTTAGAACTGGGCGCCACGCCGTTCTCAGTGTCAGCGAGCGAATTCGAGATTTTTGTCAGGGATGAAATCGCGAAGTGGGCTAAAGTCATCGAGTACGCCGGCACCAGAGCAGAGTGATGTTTTGGACCACAAGCGGGAGGCGAGCGCGGACCTAGCCTGCAACGGACTTCGTGAGACCGGGTGCGCATAGCTGCTAACGCAGCCCTAAAAAAACATGGTCTCACAAGCCGGGATTACTGGCTCGGGCCGAGCATCTCGTCCAACCGGTCGGGCCAATCCGGCTGCCCTAACCCCGACCACACGAGACCATCCCGCCAATCCGTCATCAGCGCCTGAACGCGAGGAATACGCTGCACGTCGCCCTTGAGGAGAATCAGCGCAGCCGCTTGCAGCCGCTCTGGGTCCTGGCGCGAAGCGCCGTGATCGTCCGAAACGGTTCGTAGAAAAGCGATGACTTCCTCTGTCGCCTGAGGAAAATCGCGACGAACGCGCGCCACGAGACGTGGACTGATGCCAGAATTGACCACTCGCGCACCCCGTCAGAATGTCGGTCGGTGGGCATCGACGGAGCGCTGTACGAGATCACTCCTCATCTCGATCCTTATTGAAAACGTTGAAACTCCAGGTGCGGCGTGAAGTCGCCGCCTTTCGGATCACGTATTGGTGCCACCGAGAACTTCAATGTAGTTGAGGTGAGCTCCTCTATTTTGAGATTCCGGGTCACGCCCATGAATTGCGGATAGGTGTCTTGCTGAACGACAAATTTCAACGTCTTGTTGGCCAAGTCCAAGGTGTAGGTGCCATACGAGCACCTTACTGGACCAACCGGGTCGGTTGGAACGGTTTCGGATTTAGGCCTGTCCCCGCCGAAAACCTGCAAGCTGATAAAACCGCCTGCGCTAACCTGCAGCAGACCTTGCGGCTTATCTCCCCAAGTATTTCGAAGACGTCCATCCTCGAACTTGTCGTAAATCGCCGTTAATTTCCAATCACCGATCGGGGATGGCTGACTTTCTTGTTGAGCACTCGCGGCCACGCTATCCCCGCAGGCCAGCATCAATGCTGTCAGCAACTGCAATACTCGCATCATCTTATAACTGAAACTCATTGCAATTTTCTCCTCGCGCACGCGCGCAAGTGACGACGCACGCTGCCCGGTTAAAGTCATTAATGCACGCAGGTGAGCCCCCGTCATTCGGGAGGCCTGCGGGCGGTCAATCACGAAACGGTAATTCTAACGGTCGACCGTGACAAGTCCGCTTCGGGTCCATTTCTCGACCGGGCCAAGCCAGTAGCAGCAAAGTCGCAAGATGGGCTAGACGCGGAAAGGAACGATCCTACACGATTGATCTTCGCGCGCATGAAGGCAAAATGCTGAATCGCGACAAGCACTCGCCGCGCGAATTCGGGGCCGCCGAAGGGTGTTCGATCTTGTCGCCGCCGAACAGGCTTCATGATATTGTACGTTGGAAAAGCGTGGAGGATCGGCGCAGTGGTGTCGGCGGAGAATGGAGGCATCTCAGCGGAAGCTATCGAGCGAAAGCACAGATCAGAAGCGATCCTGCGGGCGGAGGGCGTACCTTTCATTTCCCATTTGCCCGTTATCGAGACGACGGCTGAGGCGGTGAAACGATCGAAGGAAGAGGTCGCGTTGCGCACTCTTTGTGTACCTCTGGTTGGGCTCAGGCCTTGACGGGGAAATCGTAGCGCGGGTTCTGGAATCATACGGACTCCGGTCGCATCTCACGCCCAAAGAACTCCCCTTCGTGCTCGACAGTTCCCCCTCGCAGCACGACCGCGTTCAATTCTCGTGGAGGCACGAAGCCGCCTGGGCGTTGCTTTGGGCCTTGGGCTTCGTGGCCCAACTCGGCAAGCCAGCTCAGATGTGCGACGTGGACTTCCTGGGAAACACGGTAGCCGGAAGGACAAGGTCTCAGTTCATCGACGATGCCGAACTTCGTCCGATCGCCGACATTCTTGATCAGGCCGATCTGATTCACAGATACCACTGGGCTGTCAGAAACGCGCAAATTGAGGGACAGCAAATACCCGCGGGCCTCCACCCTGGCGTAACGGATGAAAGACATCACGCCTTGAACTGGCTAATCGGATCCCGCGGACAGGCGTGGGATGATGTCTCGACGGACACCTGATACTTCATTGAGCGAAGTGTCTGCTGGCGCCCAACGCCGCGATTGTCCCCGCGCACGAGAGATCCATGATCGGTTCACTGTTGTGAGCGAGATGGTTCTGTCATCGCGAGGAGCGTAAGCTCGAAACGATCCAGTATCTTTGCGTGAACTGGATTGCTTCGCTAACGTCGCAACGACGGCAACACACATCCCGGGCTACGGCGGCTCGTTGACTTGTCGGCGCCTACATCGTCGCACCTAACACCCAGGGCGCGAATTCGGCGCCGCCGAAATCGAAACTCTCGCTCTTGGTCGGCTGGCCGGAGGCGGTCTTGAGCATGAGATCGAAGATGCGCTGGCCGCACTCCTGCACCGTCTCCTCGCCATCGAGGATGGTGCCGCAATTGACGTCCATGTCGTCTTCCATGCGCCTGAACATCGGCGTGTTGGTCGCAAGCTTGATCGATGGCGCCGGCTTGCAGCCGAACACGCTGCCGCGCCCGGTGGTGAAGCAGACGAGATTGGCGCCGCCGGCGACCTGTCCCGTGGCCGCGACCGGGTCGTAGCCGGGCGTGTCCATAAAGACGAAGCCCTTCTTGGTGACGGGCTCGGCGTAATGGAGAACGTCGACGAGGTTGGTGCTGCCGGCCTTGGCCATCGCGCCGAGCGACTTCTCCAGGATCGTGGTGAGGCCGCCGGCCTTGTTGCCGGGGCTTGGGTTCGCGTTCATCTCGGCGCCTTCACGCACGGTGTATTCCTCCCACCAGCGCATCAGGCCGACGAGCTTCTCGCCGACCTCGCGGCTGACCGCGCGGCGCGTCAGCAGGTGCTCGGCACCATAGGTCTCCGGCGTCTCCGACAGGATGACCGTGCCGCCGTGGCGCACCAGGAGATCGCTCGCCGCGCCGAGCGCCGGATTGGCCGAGACCCCGGAATAGCCGTCAGAGCCGCCGCATTGCAGCGCTACCGTCAACTCGCTTGCGGGGACCGGTTCACGCTTCACTTTATTGGCGTCGGCCAGCGCTTCGCGCACGAAGGCGACGCCGGCCTCCACCGTCTTGCGCGTGCCGCCGGTCTGCTGGATTTCGAGTTCGCGCAAACGCCCGGCGAGCTTCTGCTCGGCCATCAGACCGCCGATCTGGTTGACCTCGCAGCCGAGCCCCAAAACCACGACGGCGGCGAAATTGGCATGCCGCGCGTAACCGCCGAGCGTCCGGCGCAGCAGCGCCAGCGGCTCGCCCTCGGTCATGCCGCAGCCGGTCTTGTGGGTGAGCGCGACCACGCCGTCGACATTGGGAAAATCCGCGAGCGGATTGTCGCTGGTGAACGGATTCTTCCGGAACACGTCGGCGACAAGGCCCGCTACATGCGCGCTGCAATTCACCGAGGTGAGGATGCCGATGTAGTTGCGGGTCGCGACGCGCCCGTCGGGACGGCGAATGCCGTCGAAGGTCGCCGGCAAATCGAAGTTGGGCGCGGGCTTCACGTCGACGCCGAACGCATAATCCTTGGCGAAGTCGCCCATGCCGCAGTTCTGCGTGTGCACGTGGCTCCCCGGCGCAATCGGCGCCGTCGCAAAGCCGATGATCTGGCCGTAACGCCGGACTGGCTCGCCGACCGCAAGGGGTCGGATCGCCACCTTGTGGCCGGCCGGAATGCGCTCGCGCGTCGTCACACCGTCAGCCACAACAAGCCCGGGCGGCAGGCTCGATCTCGCGATCAGCACGCCATCATCGGGATGCAGGCGAATGACGGGTGCCGGGGTCGTCATGGTAGTCTCCTTTTAAAACGAGCGAATTGAACCGCGAATAGCGAGTGGCGAATAGCGAATGGAAAAAACTGCTCGCTACACCTTATTCGCTATTCGCTCTTAGGCCATTCGCTACTCCCTATTCGCCCTTCGCTTCTTACGCCTTGCCGCCGGAATCCTTGCGGGTCTGGGCAATCTGCATCCGCGCATAGGTCGCCATCAGGCCGACCTCGTTGAACAGGGTTACGAGCTTGAAGCCCATGTTGATCGCGCGCAGCGCGCCGTCGGCGCCCGAGCAATGGATGCCGGGATGCAGGCCGCGCTTATCGCATTCCTTGACGATCTTCTCGTAGATCTTGAGAATCTCCGGCTCCTCGCGATCGAGCTTCGGCACCAGGCCATAGGAAAAGCCGAGATCGGACGGGCCGATATAGACGCCATTGATGCCTTCGACGTCGAGGATGGCTTCCATGTTGCCGATCGCAGTGCGGGTTTCCATCATCGGCAGCAGAACGATGTCGTCGTTGGCGGTCTTCTGATAGCTGCCGGCCGTGCCATAGAGGCCGGCGCGGATCGGGCCGTTCGAGCGCGTGCCCATTGGCGGATACTTGCTGTAGGCGACGAGGTTCTTCGCCTCTTCCGGCGTATTGATCATCGGGCAGATCACGCCATAGGCCCCGCCATCCAGCACCTTGCCGATGATGCCGGGCTCACTCCAGGGCACGCGCACCATCGGCGTCACCGGATGGCCATTCATGGCCTGGAAACACTGGATCATCGACTGGTAGTCCTGCACGCCATGCTGCATATCGACGGTGACGCTGTCGAAGCCGCATTGCGCGATCACCTCGGCCGAGAAACCGGAAGGGATCGCAAGCCAGGAGTTGATCACCACCTTGCCCGAGGCCCAAATTTCCTTGACCTTGTTTGCCATCGTTCTTTCCTTACGTTGCAATCTGTTCCGGCCTCGCGAACGAAGGCTCGCGGCCTGTCATATCCGAAAACCGCTTGTAGCGCCTGATAGCGTTCTTGGCTCGGCAAAATCGCGCATTACTGGTGCGACGAATTTGAAGTTCCTATCAGTATCGCGGCACGTTCATAATAGGAACTTCAAATTCAA
>NZ_DASSRP010000130.1:0-31508 GCF_035701725.1 Bradyrhizobium sp. | reverse complement strand
CGTTCCATTCGTGAGGGTGTAAGGATGGGCACGATCGCATTCGAAAGCGTCTCAAAGACCTTTTTGGGCCAATCCGAAGTTCGCGCGCTCGATCGAATCGATCTTGCGATTGGCGAAGGGGAGTTCGTTGCGTTGCTCGGGCCTTCCGGCTGCGGAAAGTCGACGCTGCTCAATCTGCTGGCGGGCTTCGAGAAGACCAGCGAAGGCACGCTGCTGTTCGACGGCAAGATGGTGACGCGGCCGGGCCCCGACCGCGGCGTGGTGTTCCAGGAGGCAGCGCTGTTCCCCTGGCTCACGGTCTGGCAGAACGTGATTTTCGGCCCACAGGTTCAGGGTGTCGCGCGCGCCGACTATGAATCGAAAGCGCGAAATCTGTTGAAGCTGGTGGGCCTGGAATCCTTTGCCGACGCCTTGCCGGTGCAATTGTCCGGCGGCATGCGCCAGCGCGTCGGCATTGCGCGGGTGCTGGCGATGTCGCCGAAAGCGCTGCTGATGGACGAACCGTTCGGCGCGCTGGATGCGCAGACCCGGCTGTCGATGCAGCAATTGCTGCTCGACGTCTGGCAATCGCTCGGCACGACGGTGTTGTTCGTCACCCACGACATCGACGAGGCGATCCTGTTGTCGGATCGGATCTGCGTGATGTCGGCCCGGCCGGGTCGCATCATCCGCACCATTCAGATCACGCTGCCGCGCCCGCGTTCGATCGCAAGCCTCACCAGCGCAGAATTCGTGGCTTACAAGGCGAGCATCATGTCCGACATGAAGGTCAGCGCCGCTCACCTCTAGAGGTCCTCGATGGCAAATCCGCGTATCCCCTATGTGCTGTCCTCGGCACGTCCACCATTGCCGCCGCTCGACGGCAAGCGAATTCTGGTGCATCTCGTCGTCAATGTGGAGAACTGGCAGTTCGATGCGCCGATGCCGCGCACCATCGTGACGCCGCCGCATGGCCGCGAAACGGTGCCTGACGTGCCGAATTTCTCCTGGGCGGATTACGGCATGCGCGCCGGGCTGCCGCGTATTCTGAAAGCGTTTGCATCGCGCGGGCTGCCGGCCTCGACGAGCTTCAATGCCGGCGTGATCGATGCGTATCCGCAAGCGGCGCGCGCCATGCGCGACGCCGGCTGGGAATTCATCGGTCACGGCATGCACCAGAAAGCCATCAATCATGTCGAGGGCGGCGAAGAGGCCGTCATCGCCGCGAGCCTGGACAAGATCGCCGGCTTCACCGGACGCCGTCCGCGTGGCTGGCTGTCGCCGGGACTTCGCGAGACGGTCGATACGCCCGACATCCTTAAACGCACGGGCATCGATTACGTCTGCGATTGGGTCGTCGATGACCGGCCGTCGTGGATGAGCACAACTTCAGGTCCACTGATCGCGATGCCCTACAACCTCGAGATCAACGATTCGATTGTCTACGCGATCGAGCGCCATGCCACCGGCGAGATGGCAAGGCGGCTTGAATTCACCCTTCGGCGATTCGAAGCGGAATGCCGCGACAGCGCCATCGTGCTTGCCATCGGATTGCACCCGCATCTGATCTCCGTGCCGCATCGCATCCATGAGCTGGATCGCATGCTGGATTTGTTAAGCGCTTCAGCCGACGTTGGATTCTTCACAGGTAGCCAGTTGGCAGACTGGTATGCTGCGGCCGAGCCGGCCTGAGGCCGGGAGGGGCATCGGTCGATAGCCACTATAAAAGTTTCATCTAATCGAATGACGGTCGCCGCTGGAGTGCGTTGACCGCCCGTCTTGCCGGGCGCGCTTGACGGAGCGAATGGCCTGAGGCTTAGGTGGATGCAATCAAACAAGAGGCCCTGATGAACGGGCAAGGGAGATTCAGCCATGATAGCGCGCGCCAAACTGCTCATCGTCCTGTCAGCGAGCGCGGTGCTCGGAACATCGACCGCCCACGCGCAATACACCGCAAAGGACTGGCCGGAAGGTCCGAGCAAGCAACGCTTTGTCGATACCTGCAATAACTGCCACGACATCAATCGGGTTCGCGGCGGCTACACCCCCGAGGGCTGGCTGACGGTCGTGCGCATGATGCAGAACATGGAAGCGCCCGTTCCCGCCGCGGAATGGGGCGCGATGACCGACTACTTGATGAAGAGCTTCCCGGAGCGCAAGCGGCCGGAGGCAGTTCTCCTCGATGGTCCCGCCAAGGTCGACATCAAGATGTGGGACGTGCCGACGCAAGGCGCGCGACCGCACGATCCACTCGGCGCCCGCGATGGTTCGATCTGGTGGGCGGCTCAACTGGCCAACAAGCTCGGCCGTGTCGATCCGAAGACCGGCACAGTCAGAGAATACACGCTGAAATCGCCCTTCACAGGTCCGCATGGCCTGGTCGACGACAAGGACGGCAACATCTGGTTTACCGGCAATCTCGCCGGCTTGATCGGCAAGCTCGATCCGAACACCGGGATCGTCACCGAATATCGGTTGCCTGATCCGAATGCAAAGGACCCGCACACCCTTAATTTCGATCAGAAGGGCATTCTGTGGTTCACCGTGCAGCAGGCGAATATGGTGGGACGGCTCGACCCGGCAACCGGCGCGATCAAGCTTGTGACCTCGCCGACCCCGAAGTCGCGTCCTTATGGACTTGTGATCAACGCGCAAGGCGTACCCGTGCTGGTCGAGTTCGGCACCAACAAGATCGCGACGATCGATCCGGAGACGATGGCAATCAAGGAATACCCGCTGCCCAGCGCTGACGCGCGGCCACGGCGTCTGGCGATCGGACCGGACGGTGCGGTCTGGTATGCCGATTTCTCGCGCGGCTATCTTGGCAAGCTCGACCTGACGACCGGTGCGGTCAAGGAATGGCCATCGCCAAGCGGGCCTAAGTCCGAGCCTTATGGCATGGTCTTCACCAAGGGCGCGGTCTGGTATAACGAATCCAACGCCAAGCCCAATACGGTCGTTCGCTTCGATCCCGCCACTGAAAAGTTCCAGAGCTGGGCGATTCCCGGCGGCGGCGACATCGTCCGCAACATGAGCGTGCTGCCCAATGGCAATCCGGTCATGGCCAACAGCCTCGTGAACCAGGTCGGCATGGTCGACGTCAAATAGACTGCCGGCGCTACGCGCCGATCCGAGAGAGGGCACCCGCAAAGGGCCATGCGGCCGCGCATATCGGTCGCATGGCCCTTTCATTGACTGACGATGCCGCGAAGTTATTCTTCGCATCCATCGTCCTGTCCCCTATCGATCTGGCGAAGAACAAGATGAACAACAACGCCGTATCAGGCTCTGATCAACTCGAATTCGACTACATCATTGTTGGCGCCGGTTCGGCTGGATGCGTGCTCGCCAACCGCCTGACCGCCGACGGGAAATCTTCGGTGCTGCTGCTCGAGGCCGGTCCGGAGGACAAGCATCTCTGGATCCATATCCCGCTCGGCTATGGCCGGCTTTTCAAGGAAAAGACCGTCAACTGGATGTACCAGACCGAGCCCGAGCCCGGGCTCAACGGACGAAACGTGTTTCAGCCGCGCGGCAAGGTGCTGGGCGGATCGAGTTCGATCAACGGTCTGCTTTACGTCCGTGGCCAGCACGAGGATTACGATCGCTGGCGCCAGCAGGGCAATCTCGGCTGGGGCTATGACGATGTGCTGCCTTATTTCAAGAAGGCCGAGGATCAGACACGTGGCGGCAACGAGTTTCATGGCGCCGGCGGTCCGCTTCCGGTTTCGGACTGGCGGCATGCCGATCCGCTTTCCGAAGCTTTCGTCGATGCCGCCGTGCAGGTCGGCATTCCCCGCAATCCGGATTTCAACGGCGCTACGCAAGAGGGCGCAGGCTTCTTCCAGACCACGACCAGGGGCGGAAGACGCGCGAGCACGGCGGTCGCTTATCTTCGCCCGGCAAGGGCACGGCAAAACCTGCATGTCGAGACCTCGGCGCTCGCCGAACGAATCCTGTTCGAAGGACGCCGCGCCGTTGGCGTCAGCTATCGCGCAGCGGGCATTCCGCGCACCGCGCGCGCCCGCAAGGAAATTCTGATCTCGGGCGGCGCATACAACTCGCCGCAGCTGTTGCAGCTCTCCGGCGTCGGACCTGCGGAGTTGTTGCGCCAGCACGGCATTGACGTCGTGCTGGATGCGCCCGGAGTCGGCAGCGACCTGCAGGATCATTTGCAGGTTCGCGTCGTAATGCGTTGTTCGAAACCGATCACGTTGAACGACATCGTCAATCATCCCGTGCGCAAGGTGATGACGGGGATGCGCTACTTCGCGTTCCGAACCGGTCCGCTGACGATTGCGGCCGGCACATCGGGCGCGTTTTTCCGGACCAATCCGCGACTGGCCTCGCCCGATATCCAGATTCACTTTCTGCCGTTCTCGACCGACAAGATGGGCGAGAAGCTGCATCCCTTTTCCGGTTTCACGGCCTCGGTCTGTCAATTGCGGCCCGAGAGCCGCGGTTCGATCAAGATCAGGAGCGCCGACCCGGCTGCGCCGCCGGAAATCCGGATCAACTATCTCGCCAGCGAGGTCGATCGCACGACCAATGTCGAAGGCTTGAAGATCTTGCGGAAGATTTTGCGCGCGCCCGCGCTTAAGCCGTACACCGTCGAGGAGGTCGATCCCGGCGACAAGGTCACGAGCGACGAGGCGCTGCTGGCTTATTGCCGTGCGCGCGGCAGCACGATCTATCACCCGACGTCGACATGCCGGATGGGCAACGACTCGCTTGCCGTCGTCGACCAGAGACTTCGCGTGCGCGGGATCGACGGTTTGCGGGTGGTCGATGCCTCCGTGATGCCCGATCTGGTCTCGGGCAATACCAACGCGCCGGTGATCATGATTGCGGAAAAAGCTTCCGACATGATCTTGCAGGATGCGCGCTAAGTCGAGTTTGCTCCACTAGTCACCCCGGCGGCCCGGTGCTATGCCATCGGCTCGATCACTACGAGCGAGCACGAATTCAATGCGATTGCGGATCGGCACGCGCAAGAGCGCCATGGCCCTGGCCCAGACCGAGGCCATTGCCCGGCAACTCGCGGCCGCAGTCCCCGGCATCGACGTCGAGATCGTCAAGTTCGAAACCACGGGTGATACCGACCAGACCGGCAAGCTGTTGCCCCATGGCGGCAAAGGCGGCGCCTTCGTCGCCGAAATTCGCAGCGCGGTCCGTGGCGGTCAGTTGCAGGCGGCAATGCATTCGCTCAAGGACATGCCGGGCAACGAGGACACCCCGGGGCTCGTGATCGGCGCGACGCTTTCGCGTGATCCTGCGACCGACGTGCTGGTGCTGCGCCCCGGGCTTTCATTCGACCAATTGAAAGCCGTGCGCGGCAAGGGCTTCAAGATCGGCACCAATGCGGTACGCCGCGCGGCTTATGCGCGCCGGCTGTTTCCCGACATCGAAGTGATCCACTATCGCGGCGCCGCCGATACCCGCGTGCGCAAATTGGACAATCTCGAAAAACAGCGGCTTGCCGATGGCGGCGCGGTAGGCCCAGCGGACGCTCTCATCATGGCGCGCTCGGGCCTCGAACGCGTCGGCCTTGCGAACCGCATCGCCTACGAATTTCCGGTCACTGAAATGCTGCCGGCGGCCGGGCAGGGGATCGTCGCGGTGGAATGCGCCGCAGACGATTGGGCTGCGCGAGGCATCCTGGCGAAAATCGACGACCTTGCCGCGCGCCGCTGCGCCGAGGCCGAACGCGAGGTGCTGTGGGTGCTCAACGGCCATTGCAATTCGCCGATTGCCGGATTTGCGTCGATCGACGGCCAGCAGATGTCGTTGACGGCTTCCGTGCTCGACGAAGACGGGCAGCGCTTCATCGAGGCTTCCCGTCAGGGGTCAGCAGACCGGCCGCGCGAACTAGGTCGCGCGATCGGTCTGGAATTGCTCGCAAAGGGTGCCGCCGACATTATCGAGCGCAGCCGGCCAAAGTGAGTGCGAGGAGCGGCATGATCTTCAGGGTTTGTAGGCCCGCACGCGCTTGATCATCTGTTCGACATGCGAAATCGGCGTTTCTGGCAGGATGCCGTGGCCGAGATTGAAGATCAGCCGCCCGCTGGCATAATTTTCCAGGACGTCGTCGATCGCGCGATCGAGCGCCGCGCCGCCCGCAATCAGCGCCAACGGATCGAGATTGCCCTGAACCGCGACGCGATTTTGCACGCGCTCGCGGATCAGCGACGGTTCGGCCGCCCAGTCGATGCTGACGGCGTCGACGCCCGTTGCATCCACGTAGGCCGGCAGCAAGCCACCAGCTCCGCGGGGGAAACCGATGATTTTCGCGTCGGGGACTTGCTGCCGGACGCCTTCGACGATGCGATGCGCCGGCCCGATCGACCAGCGGGCGAATTCGCGCGGCGGCAGCACGCCGGCCCAGGTATCGAAAATCTGCAAGGCATCGGCGCCCGCCTTGAGCTGGCTGACGAGGTACTGGATCGAATTCTGCACCAGAACCTCGACGAGTTCTTCAAACGCGTCGGGGTGGCGATAGGCCAGCATGCGCGCCGGCGCCTGGTCGGGGGTTCCATGGCCCGCCACCATGTAGGTCGCGACCGTCCATGGCGCGCCGCAGAAGCCGATCAACGCCGTTTTGTCATCGAGCTCTTGCCGAACACGCCGCAGCGCCGCGAACACCGGCTCCAGCTTGCCGAAATCGGCGCGTGAGGCGAGCGTTGCGATCTTCTCCGGCGTGTCCAGCGGATCGAGCCGCGGCCCCTCGCCGGCCTCGAACCGTACCGAGCGGCCGAGTGCATGCGGAATGACGAGGATGTCGGAAAAGATGATGGCCGCGTCGAAGCTGAAACGGCGGATCGGTTGAAGCGTGACCTCGGCCGCATATTCCGGCGTGAAGCACAGGTCGAGGAAGCTGCCGGCCCTGGCGCGCAACTCCCGATATTCCGGCAAATAGCGCCCGGCCTGCCGCATCATCCAGATCGGCGGCACCGCCTGTTTGCGGCCGGATAGTACTTCGAGGAATGGCTTTGTCATACGTGTTCACGATGCAATCGGCAGAATTGGCCCTGATAGACCAAGAAAGGCGCGGAAAAACAAGCTTGTTCATTGCGAAGGCGTGGTTGGATCCGGGAGGCAGGAACGCTGCTGTTCCCGGCGCGTTAACTCGGCGGTCCCTAGGTAGCGAACGTCGAACCCACTCCACGCGTCAGGAGGCGAGCCATGAGCGACAAATTCAACCCCGCCCCGCATGACAAGCACGCCGCCAAGGTCGGCAAGGCCACCGACCGCGACGCCCATGAGGACCTCGAGACCGGACTGGCCGACAGTTTCCCGGCGTCCGACCCCGCCAGCGCCACGCTGCCGTCGCCCTCCAAGCCGCATCGCAGCAGTGAGAAGCCCAAGAGCCGGCAGCACTAAGGGGCATGATTGGTTGACCCAGACTTCAATAATGCGGCGGCGGCTCGTTCGCCGGCCCCGGCATCTGGCTTTCGGCTTCCTGCAGCCGCTCGCCGAGCGCAACGAGCTGCCGCGTCAGCGCATCGATCTTCGCCCATTGCTCGGTGACGGTCTTGTTCAGCGTCTCGATGGTGTCGTCCTGAAACGCGAGCCGCGCTTCCAGCGTGTCGACCCGTTCGCTGAGCGCCTTGAGATCAATCACTGCTTTCAAGCTCCGTCTGATTTTCAGGCTCCGTCTGGCACTGGCGCAGTCCATGTCCGAGCGCGACGCGCTCGTCGAAGACAAAACACCCACCGCGCCAGCGGCTCGCGGATTCCGGGATATGTTCCAGATAATTCAGAATGCCGCCCTTGAGGTGATAGACCTCGGCAAAACCTTGCGCGAGCAGATAGCTCGACGCCTTTTCGCAGCGGATGCCCCCGGTGCAGAACATCGCAATCTTTCGATGCTTTGCCGGATCGAGATGGCGGGCGGCGAAATCCTTGAACTGACCGAAGCTCGCAATGTCAGGATCGATCGCGCCTTCGAAGGTGCCGATCGCAACCTCGAAAGCGTTGCGGGTATCGATGAGCAGCGTGTCAGGCGCGGCAATCAGTGCGTTCCAGTCCTCGGGCGCCACATAGGTGCCGACCTGTCGCGTCGGGTCGGCGGACGCATCACCGAACGTGACGATCTCTTTCTTCAGCCTGATCTTGAGCCGTCCGAACGGCATCGCTGCGGCAGACGAGAATTTCAGCTCGAGATGATCGAGGCGGCCGCCAAAGAGATCGCCATGGCGCAACGCGGCAACGAATTCGCCGATGGCCTCAGTGCGCCCGGCCACGGTGCCGTTGATTCCCTCATGTGCCAGCAGCACGCTGCCCTTTAGCGCGAGACCGTCGCACAGCGCCCGCAGCGGTTCGCGCAGTTCGCGGAAGTCCGGCAGGGGTGCAAATTGGTAAAAGGCGGCTACCTTGTGGGACATTTAGCGGTGTCTAGCACGGGTGGTCGCGAGGGGCAGGAGTGACCCTCGACATATGCATCATCTGGCATTGCGCAGGTGGCATTGAGTATGCCAAGTAACCCCCAAATCAAACCCCGGAAATCAGCTTAACTCGCGACAAAGTGAGCCATTTCTTATGAGGAATTTCCATCTCGCCGGCCGTTCGACGGTCCACTCCCAGAACGCCATGGTAGCCACATCTCACCCGCAGGCGGCGCTCGCGGCTATCGAGGTGCTGAAAGCCGGAGGCACCGCGGTGGATGCGGCGGTTGCGGCTGCGGCGCTGCTGGCGGTAATCGAACCGCAATCGACCGGCATCGGCGGCGACGGCTTCGCGCTGATCCAGCCGAAAGGCGAGGGCAAGATCGTTGCCTATAACGGCTCGGGCCGCGCGCCGAAGGCGGCGTCGGCCGAGTGGTATCTCGAACGCAACATGAAAGGGATCCCGCTGACCTCGGCGCACGCGGTCACCATTCCCGGCGCGATCGATTTCTGGGCGACGATCCTGCGCGACCACGGCAAGTTTGGCTTCGACACGCTGTTTCAGCCAGCAATCAAGGCCGCCGAAGAAGGCTATGTCGTCGCGCCCCGTATCGCCTTCGACTGGAAGAACGGGTTCGAGAAGCTCAAGAAGGGCATCAACACCGAGCGCTACCTGCTGCCGCACGGCAAGGCGGCTGTTGCCGGCGACGTCATCAGGCAGCCGGAGCTTGGCCAGACGCTGCGCGCGATCGCCAAGAACGGTCCCGACGCCTTCTACAAGGGTGCGATCGCCGAGGACATGGTCGAGACGCTGCGGGCCGCCGGCGGTCTGCACACGCTGGAAGACTTCGCCAACCACAAGACCGAAACCACGGTGCCGATCGGCACGATGTATAAAGGTCTCGATCTCTGGCAGTGCCCGCCGAACGGGCCGGGCATCACCATGCTGGTGATGCTGAACATTCTCTCGCACTTCGATCTGACGAAATTCGCGCCTGTTAGCATCGAGCGTTTCCATCTCGAGGCTGAGGCCGCGCGCGTCGCCTACATGATGCGCGAGCAAAACATCGCCGATCCCGCTTTTGCCAACGTCGACGTCGCCGGCATCCTGAAGAGCTATGCCGATGAATATGTCGGCAAGATCCGCATGGACCGGATGCTGGACCTGCCGAAGGTCTCGCCGCCGATGAACCCGTCGACGGTGTACATCACGGTGGTGGACAAGGACCGCAACGTCTGTTCGTTCATCAACTCGGTCGCCCACTCCTGGGCGTCTGCCATCGTCTCGAACAAGACCGGCATTCTGTTCCAGAATCGCGGCGCCGGCTTCCGCGTCGAGCCCGGCCATCCGAACTGCATCGCACCCGCCAAGCGTCCGCTGCACACGATCATGCCTGCGCTTGCGACCAAGGGCGGCCGCGCGGTTATGCCGTACGGCGTCATGGGCGGTCAGTACCAGCCGACCGGGCAAGCCCACGTGCTGACCAACGTCATCGACTACGGATGCGACGTGCAGGAGGCTATCGATATGCCCCGTGGCCTACATTACGAAGGCGTCTATCAGCTCGAGGACGGCGTGCCGGCCGAGGTCGTCGCGGGTCTGCAAAAGCTCGGGCACCAGACCACCAAGATCATCCCGCCGCTCGGCGGCGGCCAGGCGATCTGGATCGACTGGGACAAGGGAACGCTGACCGGCGGCTCCGATCCCCGCAAGGACGGTTGCGCGCTCGGTTATTGAGGCAGGCTCGCCAAGGTTGGTTTCAAGGCCGGGTTTTCAAGCCTGGCCTTCAAGGCTGGTCTTGGCGGAAGCGTTGCGATAGACAGGCGGCCAATCGTCTTTGAGGGTAAGCGACCATGCGCACGATGTTTTCCGCCTTGGCCGCCATTGTGTGGACAGTTCTGACGGTATCGATCGTCTGGACGCCATCAGCGGCGATGGCACAGACTGCAGGAAAAGCCATGACCACAGCTTCAGGACTACAGATCATCGACACCAAGGTTGGCACGGGCGCGGCGCCCAAGCCTGGCCAGATCTGTGTCGTGCACTACACCGGCTGGCTCTATCAGAATGGCCAGAAAGGCAAGAAGTTCGATTCCTCCGTCGACCGCAACGATCCGCTCGAATTTCCGGTCGGTCAGCGCAAGGTGATCGCCGGCTGGGATGAGGGCGTTGCCTCGATGAAGGTCGGCGGCAAGCGCACGTTGATCATTCCGCCCGAGCTTGGCTATGGCGCGCGTGGCGCCGGCGGCGTCATTCCACCGAATGCGACGCTGATGTTCGAAGTCGAACTGCTCGACGTGAAGGGTTGAGAAGCATCCGCAGCTGGCAGCGGCGGCTTTCGGCCAGCGTTTTGCCAAGGAGTGAGGTACTGACATGTCGAAGTCGCACGATCACGATCATGCTGGGCACTCACATCATCACGGCGAAGGACGCTGGAAGCATGACGGTGTCCGCGTCATCCCCGGCAATCAGCTCGATCCCAACGTGCCCTCGACCGCCGGCATGGACCGCAAGGCTGCCATCAACTTTGCCCGCGTCGGTGCCCAGAAATTGTGGGCCGGCACGGTGACCATCAAGCCGGACGCCAAGACAGGCGCGCATCATCACGGTCACCTTGAAAGCATCATCTATGTCGTCAAGGGCAAGGCGCGGATGCGGTGGGGCGACCATCTCGAATTCACCGCTGAAGCAAATCCCGGCGATTTCATCTTCGTGCCGCCTTACGTACCGCATCAGGAAATCAACGCCAGTCCGGACGAAGCGCTTGAATGCGTGCTGGTGCGCAGTGACGGCGAGGCCGTTGCGATCAACCTCGACATCGAGCCGGTCGAGAAGCCGGAAAAAGTGCTGTGGGTCGATCCCGTGCACCGCGATCCCAACGACGCCTGAGATCAACTGCTTAAAATTAGTTAGCTCAAACACGACGTCGTGACCCGCCGGCGATGCCGCGGCCGCGCTTCGCGGTGCGGAATTGCTTCCGGCGCTTTGGGCTGTCTGCTAGATTGCTGTCGGGATTCATAAGCATGCGATTTCATTAGATGAAAATCGCAAAATTTCCTTCGACGACAAATTCAAAGAAACAAATTCAAAGACAAGAACTTCGGAGAGGAAACCGTGACGCAATCCAATACGCCGGTCGATCGTCAGCTCGGACGCCGCACCCTGATGAAGGGCGCCGGTCTTGGCCTTGTCGCAGGAGGCCTCTCTGCCACGCTGCCCGCGCCAAGCGCGAGCGCGGCCGCCGAAGGGAGCGATATCTGGAGCAGCGAATATTGGGCGAAGAAGGGCGACGTGCCGTTGTGGATGTTTCGCAAGCGGGTCGGCGCGCCGAAAGCCGGCGAGCCCTCGAAGCCGGTCGTGTTCTTCGTGCACGGTTCGTCGGTGACGTCGCGCTGCTACGATCTCAACGTCCCCGGCAAGGGTGAATATTCGGCGCTGAATACCTTCGCCCGCTATGGCTTCGACGTCTGGACCATGGATCACGAGAACTACGGCAAGTCCGGCCGTACCTCCGGCAATTCCGATATCAAGAGCGGCGCGGAAGACCTGAAGGCGGCCGTCGAGGTGATTGCCAAGGAAACCGGCCGGCAGAAGTATCACTTCATCGGTGAGTCCTCGGGTGCGCTGCGTGCCGGCATGTTCGCCATGATGGCGCCCGAGCGCGTCGATCGGCTGGTGCTTGCCGCCTTCACCTACAAGGGTACGGATTCGCCGACGCTGACCAAGCGAGCCGAGCAACTGGACTATTACCGCACCCACAATATGCGCAAGCGCGATCGCGACATGATCCGCTCGATCGCCACCCGCGACAAGCCAGGCACCAGTGATCAGGCCGCGGTCGAGGTCCTGGCGGACGTGGAGATGCAGTTCGGCGATCAGATTCCGACCGGTACCTATCTCGACATGACCGCCAATCTGCCGGTGGTCGATCCGAAGAAGGTGATGGCGCCGACGCTTCTGATCCGCGGCGAGTATGACGGCATCGCCACAGTTGCCGACCTCCAGGACTTCTTCAACCAGCTGCCGAGCGGCGACCGTCAGTTCGTGATTCTTCCCGGCACGGCACATTCGGTCGTGCTGGCCACCAACCGGCAATTGTTCTGGCACGCGACCCGCGCGTTCCTCGACATGCCGACGCCGATCGCAACATAACAACAAGACGATCGAATGTTTTGACTGATGGCCGGGCTTTGCCCGGCCATTTTTCTTTCTTGGTGTTCGGCGATCAGATCAGGCGGCCTGATCTCGGTGCGGGGAAGCGTCACTTATTTGGAAGCCGTTTGGCTCGAGAGATTGACGACCTGCACACGACGATTGACGGCGGCCCTCGGCGCGTTCGGATCTTTCAGCCTGGTCTTGCCGTAGCCGACCGTGACGAGATCGCTGCCCGCGATGCCGAACTTGGTGCTGAGATATTGCTTGATCGTATCGGCACGTCGCTCGGAAAGGTCCTGATTGAAAGCCTCGCTTCCGACGGCGTCGGTGTAGCCGGCAACCACGAAGCTCGCGCCCTTGAGCGTCGGATCGGAAAGCGCCTTGCCGAGCTCCTGCACGGCCGGCAACGACGCCCGACTGATCCTGGCTGAGTTGTATTCAAACTGGATATCGAGATCGATCTTCGGCCTGGCGGCCGTCAATTCGGCAATCTGGTCGCGCTCACCGAGCGAAAGCGAGCGGGTCTTTCGATTGCGAACGCTGTTGACGAAGCCGTCTTCCCGGCTCTGGACCGCAGGGTCGGGCCGCTCGGCCGACAGGCCGCGGGTCAGCGCTTTCGGCTGCAGGGCGTTGACGATCTGGTCGGCCGAAACGTCGGCTTCGGCCGCGTGGGCCGTTCCGGCTGTCACCAGAAGGCCGGCGCCAAGCAGGATCGTTACAGTGCGGAACACTCCGGGAAAGCCGCTCATGGTCTTGGTCCTCGCTGATTGTGCCTGATTGGATGTTCCGGCGGCGCGAGAGGTTCAATTCCGAGAGCGTGATTTCGATCGGGTGGCGAGGCTTGAGGTCGTCGATGGCGTCTCGATGCGACAAAGGCCCGCGAATTCAGAAGTTCACGCGCAGCCCGACGCCGCCGTGGATGGTGTTGCCGACCGGTTGCGGCCCCAACGTGCCGTTCACAAAGAGGTCGGCGACCCAGCCCTTGGTGATGCGAAATCCAACGCGGCCGCCATACTCAAACCAGCTCTGGTTTCCGATCGTCGGCGCCACCAGGCCGTCGCCCGTCACGGTGGCGATGAGGCCGGAATGGTTGGCGAACGACTGCACAAAGCCGCCATTGACATTGCCTTCGATGCTGTCGCCGAAGAGATGGGTCCATTGTGCGCCGACTTTCGCCAGATTGGTGCGATCGGTTCCCGTTGCGACCGTCGCATTGAATGGATTGAAGGGAGCGTTTGGATCGCTGTAACCGCTCACGGTTTGCCACAACTGCCAGATCTCGACGGAGACTGCGAGTTCGTCGCGCGGAGACATTCTGGAGATCCAGCCAGCCCTTCCATACACGCCATATTCGCTGGCGTTGGTCGAGCTTTGCAGCGCAACGTTGCCGTAATTGGTCGTATAGCCGCGGCTGTAGCTCACCTTTTCGAACGGCGTCAGGATGGTGCCGATATCGAAGAACGGCCGCGAGGACCCCCAATCGGTGAAATCGTAGCGCAGGGCGAGTGCGCCGATCGGCGCATCAGTCACTTTATATCCGTTTTCGCTGTATTGGGTGTAGGCGATGCCAGCCAGCAGCGACAGGTTGGACGTGATTTCCTTGCGGCCGTGAATGCCGGCCGAAAAGGACCCCGCGGAACCGAACGCGCTTATGCAATCGCTGCAATTGATCTGCTCGTTAACGCCGAGCAGCACCGTGCCGAGCACGCGGTTGGTGATGAGCTGGTTGAAGCGCTGGTCGACAACCCCTTTGATCGAGCCGGCGCTGGAACCCGAATCCGTTACCGGGGGCGGGCAGGGTCCTTCGAAGTTGCAAGACGCCGTGGTCTGTGCCGCTGCCGGAAGCGTCAGCGCCTGGAGGGAAACGCCGGAAAGAACCGCGACAAGGAAAATCCTGGCATCGAATTTGCGTGAGGGTGCGGCCATCGTCAGCGTCCACACAGCGCGGCGGTATCAACGGGCGCGGCGGGCACCTGCGGACCGGCGTCGGCAAATTGCGTCACGCTACAAAGCCCCGGCGATGCCGCGCAGTTGGCGGCGAAGCTCCAGGGCGATGAACCGGTCTTCTTGATCGTTGGCTTGTTGCCGCCGCCGGTCAGCGTGATGATGGCGGTGTCGCCCGGATTTGTCAGCTCGGTGCAGGCGCCGCCGATGGCGCAGACGCGCGAGGCGCCGTCCTGCAACACCACGGTGGTCTTGCCCTGTTGCGACAGGATATCGAGAACAGTGCCGCGGACGCCAATACTCGCGACCGGTGTCCTGATTGTATAGGCGGCCTTTTCGGAATGTCCCGTCACGAAACGAAACGCACCGGTCGCGAGCTTGATAGCGATCTCGCGATAGGAATGCTCGTCGTTGAAGACCGTGCGGTCGAGCGTGATCGAGGCGTTAGGGCCGATCGAAAGATTGGTGCTGTCGGCCATCACGAGCCTTGCCGCGCTCTCGGCGCCGGTACGCACGGTCTCGTCACGCAGAAGGCCGTCGCCGACCGAGATCGGCATGGTCAGCGAGCCCGCAACACGGGCGACCTGGTTTTGCACCAGCACGGCCTCGCCCACGCGGGTCTGCGCATGGGCCGGATTAAGGGATAGTCCAGCACAGGGCAAAAGGAACGAAATGAGGAAAACACGCTGGCGCCAATTCATCTGTTGGTATCTGCCCCCTTTTTGTCGTCCCCGCCTGTGGCACGTCGCATGTGGCAAATCTGCCACATGCGACGTGCCACGACACAGACGATTAGTGAGACCAAGCCGCCTTACGTTCAAATTCAGCGACCAAAAAAATGCTTGGACTCTGGCGAAAAATATTTGGACTTATGCGAACTCGACAGAGTCGGCCTGCGGATCGCAAAGCCGTCTCGTGTTTGCCGAGGTACGAACAAAAAATTGGCCAGATGGGTTTTTAAAGCCGGCGCACTGGTGTCCCGATTCCGATGCTGGTCGCATTCTTCGCAGGGATGTTCCAACTTCGGGATCGAAAGCCCGCCAGCAAAGTTAGCGATCAAGTGTGGCTTCAGCTCGGAACTCGGCATGACGAGTTCGCGGGGACGACGATGCGGATCCGATCCGCCGCACTGGTAACTGTTACGAATGTGAGTGCCGTTGTCTCCGTTTCCGACCCAAAAGAAGCCAAACGAATATCAGGGGTATCGCCCGACCATGCCTGGGCATACGGGAACCTCGGCAGCCGTTCTGATCGGTTCGGCCATCATTGCTACCGCAATCCTGCTTTCCACACTGGTGACAGCCGTCGGGACGCGCTTCATCGGCATGGAAAGCGGACTTGAGGACAATGTGTGGCTGATCGATCGTCTCACCGGCAGCGTTTACCGCTGCAAGGCGCCGGAGCGCGGCAAGGCTAGCTGCGAGGCGGAGACGACAACCGGCAGCATCGGCGATCGCGCCAAGCCCTGACTCGCCCGAGCATTCGGCGCGAAACGCCTCTGCCTCGGGCCGACGAATCCCGTTAGATTGAATGGCGATGCCCGCCGACAAGCCCATAGCGCTGAGCAAAGCCACCGCGCGAGCGATCTGGTTGCGCGCGCAGCGTCTTGATTCCGAAGCCCCGTTCGGCGAAGGCCCGTCGGCCACCGCCGCCGTGGTCGAGCATCTCGGCTATGTGCAGATCGATACGATCCATGTGATCGAGCGCTGCCATCATCACATTCTTTGGAACCGGATTCCCGCCTATCGCCGGTCCGACCTGCGGCATGCCCAAAGCGTCGACAAAAGCGTTTTCGAATACTGGACCCATGCGCTGGCCTACGTGCCGGCGAAAAATTTCCGGTTCTTCGTTCCGGCGATGAAACAGCATCGGCGGGAGGGGCACAGATGGTTCAAGGAGGTAAAGCCGGCCGACCTGCGCAAGGTGATGCGGCTTCTCAAGACGGACGGCGCCCTGACCATTCGCGACATCGAGGACGATGTGCTGGTGGAGAAAGTGCACGCCTGGGCCAGCCGCAAGCCATCGAAGCGCGCGTTGCAACTGGCTTTCTATGAAGGCCGGGTCACCGTTTCCGAACGGAACGGCATGCTCAAGACCTACGATTTGATGGATCGGCATTTTGGCTGGGAGAGATTGCCGAACGCAGCGTCCGTGCGAGAAATTACCGGGTATCTGCTCGACCGCGGACTCCGCGCGCAGGGCGTGGTCAGCCTGGATTCGATCTGCCATCTCGACGCACCCAGCAAGAAGTCGGTGCGGCGACTGATCGAAGCCCGTGTTCGCCGCAAGGAACTGGTTCCTGTCGCGCTCGAAGGCGCCGGCAAGCAGGAGCATTGGGCGGAGCCTGCGACCATCGAGGCTGCCGTGAGCGGCAACGACGAGCGCGTGCATATTCTGTCCCCGTTCGACCCTCTGATCATCCAGCGCAAGCGGACGCACCTGCTCTTCGGTTATGAGCATTTTTTCGAGGCCTATTTGCCGAAGGAGAAGCGGCGCTTCGGCTATTTCGCGCTGCCGGTTCTGGTCGGCGACACAATCGTCGCCGCGCTCGATCTCAAAACCGATCGCCAGAACGGAAAGCTATTGCTTCAGAAGTGGAATTGGGTCGGCCGCGACGCCAAGGGGCCGCGCAAGGAATTGAAACGGAAGATCGAGGACGAGCTGCACCGCTTCGAACGTTTTCAGCTCGGCGAGTGAGGCGTGGCTATCCTGCGCGGCCATTCCTTGCCGGCCGCGCAGGTGCTATGAACGGCTTGGGCCTGAGCGCACAGAACAATAATTTGGGGGAGACTATCCATGGCTGCCGCATCGCAACCTGTCATTGGCACGGCCACAAGCGAACTCGAACGATCGACGATCCGCACGATCTCCTGGCGGCTGATTCCGTTTCTGGTGCTGGCCTATTTCTTTTCCTACCTCGACCGCGTCAATCTCGGTTTCGCCGCCCTGACCATGAATGCCGAGTTGAAATTCTCGCCCATCATCTTCGCATGGGGCGCCGGCATCTTCTTTATCGGCTATTTCATCTTCGAGGTGCCGAGCAATCTGGCGCTGGAAAAATTCGGCGCGAGCCGCTGGATCGCCCGCATCATGGTGACCTGGGGCATCATCTCGGCATTGATGGCAACTGTCAGCGGCGAGTGGAGCTTCTACATCCTGCGCTTCCTGCTCGGCCTCGCCGAGGCCGGGTTCTTCCCCGGCATCATTCTCTATCTCACTTATTGGTATCCGGCGGAGTGGCGTGCGCGCTTTCTCGCCGCCTTTGCCATCGCTGTTCCCGTCTCCACCGTGATCGGCGCGCCGGTGTCGGGATTGCTGCTCGGCCTCGATGGCGCGATGGGCCTGAAAGGCTGGCAATGGCTGTTCATCATCGAAGGCGTGCCGTCCGTCCTGCTTGGTATCGTCACCTGGTTCTACCTCACGGACAGGCCGGAACATGCCGACTGGCTGAGCGCAGAGCAGAAGTCCTGGCTTGCCGCCAAGCTCAACGCCGAAATCGCCGCCAAGCAGGCTGTGAGACATCTGACATTGGGAGAGGCTCTATCGTCCCCGAAGGTCATCACGCTCAGCCTGATCTATTTCGGCTTTGTCGGCGCGCTCTATGGCATGCAATTCTGGCTGCCGCAGATCGTGAAGGCATTCGGTCTGACCAATGCGCAAACCGGCTTCGTCACCGCGATCCCGTATCTGTTCGGCACCATTGCGATGATCCTGTGGGCGCGGCATTCGGATGCGACACGCGAGCGCGTGATGCATGTCGGGGCGCCGTTCTTTGTCACGGCACTGGCGCTTGGCATCTCCAGCTACATCAGTGACCCGACCATGACCATGGTGGTGCTGACGGTCGCCGCGATCGGCGTGTTCTGCATCTTCGGGGTGTTCTGGACGCTGCCGACCGCCTGGCTCTCCGGCACCGCGGCGGCGGGCGCGATCGCGCTGATCAATTCGATCGGCAACCTCGCCGGTTTCGGTGGGCCTTATTTGATCGGCTGGGTCAAGGAAGCCACCGGCAACACTTCGACGGGACTGCTCGTGCTTGCGGTCCTGCCGTTGATCGGAGGCCTCCTGGTGTTTCTGGGCGGCCACGAGAGCAAGGCCGAATTCGCCAGCTCAGGAAAGGCGTCCTAGGCTGTTTTCAACCCTGTCTTTTTGCGGCTGGCCGTGTCTCGGCCAGTCCCCGATCACGATTTCATGATTACTGACGAATATTGACATTTATCATTCAATAATCGACACTCCTCATACGGCTGGAGCCAAGAGGAGCGTTCTGATGTTGGTTCGTTGGATTTTTTCGAGCTATTCCAGGCTCTTAGTCGGAGCGTCGCTGGCCACGATCGCGGTCGCCTTGGGCGGCTGTAATGACAAGGTCGCCGAAAAGCCTGCGGATTCGCGGCCGGTTCTGGTCGCAACCGCCCATTACGAACCCCAATCCCCCGAACGCAGCTTTGTCGGAACGATCAGGCCCCGGATCGAGACCGACATGGGCTTCCGCGTTGCGGGGAAAGTGGCGAAGCGGCTGGTCGATGTTGGCCAGACGGTCGATGTCGGCCAGCCGCTCGCCACGCTAGATGAGGTCGATCTGAAGCTGCAGGCCGAGCAGGCCGAAGCCGAATTCAGTGCCGCCACCGGCGTGCTGGCCCAGGCCGGCGCCGCCGAGCAGCGCGCCCGGGATCTCCGCGCCAAGGGCTGGGCCACCGACGCGCAGCTCGATTCGGCCAAGGCGGCAGCCGACGAGGCGCGGGCGCGGCTCAACCGCGCCGAGCGATCGGTCGAGTTGACCAAGAACTCGCTTTCCTACGCAACGCTGGTGGCGGACACCCGAGGTGTTGTCACTGCGACCATGATCGAGCCCGGCCAGGTGGTTGCCGCGGGCCAGGCTTCGATCCGTGTCGCCCGGCTTGGCGAGAAGGAAGCCGTCGTCGCGATCCCCGAGACGCTTCTCAATCGTGCCAAGTCGGGCGTTGCCACGGTCACCCTGTGGTCGGACGCCGAGAAGAAATATGCCGCAAAGCTGCGCGAGGTCGCGCCGTCAGCCGATCCCGCGACGCGAACCTACCTCGCCAAGTTTTCATTGCCCGACGCCGGCGACAACGTCTCGCTCGGCATGACCGCAACGCTGACGCTGTCCGATCCGAAAAGCGAGCGCGTGGCGCGGTTGCCGCTGTCGGCGCTTTACAGCCAGGGCGGCGATCCCTCGCTCTACGTTGTCGATGACAATGGCGCGATCTCCTTGAGGCCCGTCACCGTCAAATCCTACGACAGCAATTGCGTCGTCATCGCAAGCGGTGTCGAGGAGGGCGCCAAGATCGTCGTGCTTGGCGTGCAGAAGCTCGATCCGAGCCAGAAGGTCCGGGTCGTATCGTCGTTGTCGTTCTGATTTTTCGCCTCATTCCGAGGCGGGAAGCGAACTACGGAGCGCAATTGCGCTCCTGAGAATCTCGAGATTCCGGGTCTGGTCCTGCGGACCATCCCGGAATGACGAAGACAAGTTCACTGGGAGAGTCCGATGAAGCGCTTCAACCTGTCGGCCTGGGCGGTCAGCCATCCCGCGCTGGTGTTGTTCCTGATCGTCGCCCTCGGCGTCGCCGGCTTCTTTTCCTATCAGAAGCTCGGCCGGGCCGAGGACCCGTTCTTCACGGTGAAGGTGGTCAACGTTTCGGCGATCTGGCCGGGCGCCACCGCGGCCGAGATGCAGTCGCAGGTCGCCGATCCCATCGAGAAGAAATTGCAGGAATTGCCTTACTTCGAAAAGGTGCAGACCTATTCGAAGCCGGCGTTTACGGCGATGCAGGTGACGTTCAAGGACTCCACACCGCCGAAAGAGGTGCCGTATCTGTTTTATCTCCTGCGCAAGAAGCTCGTCGACGTCCAGGGCCAACTGCCGAGCGGCCTGCTCGGACCGGTCGTCAACGACGAGTTTTCCGACGTCGACTCGATCCTCTACATGATGACCAGCGACGGGGCGAACTACGCGCAGCTCAAGAAGGCGGCCGAAGGCCTGCGCCAGCGCCTGCTCAAGGTCGACGGCGTGACCAAGGTCGATATCTACGGCACGCAGGACGAAAAGATCTACGTCGAGTTCTCGCATGCGAAGCTCGCCACGCTTGGCATCACGCCGCAGGCGCTGTTCGATTCGCTCGCCAAGCAGAACAATGTCGTGCCGGCCGGCACGGTCGAGACCACGTCGCAGCGCGTGCCGCTGCGCGTCACCGGCGCGCTCGACGGCGTCAAGGCCGTGGCGGAGACGCCGGTCGAAAGCAACGGGCGGGTGTTTCGCCTTGGCGATATCGCGACCGTCTCGCACGGCTTCGTCGATCCGCCGAGCTTCGTCGTGCGTCAGGAAGGCAAGCCCGCGATTGGCATCGGCGTCGTTACCGCCAAGGGCGCCAACATTCTCGAGCTTGGCAAGGAAGTGACGGCCGCGACCAACGAATTCATGAAAGCGGTGCCGCAAGGCATCAACGTCGACCGCATCGCCGATCAGCCGGAAGTGGTCGAACACGCGGTCAGCGAGTTCGTGCATTCCTTTATCGAAGCACTCGCGATCGTGCTGTTCGTCTCTTTCCTCGCCCTCGGCTGGCGCACTGGCATCGTGGTGGCACTCTCGGTGCCGCTGGTGCTCGCCATCGTGTTCATCGTGATGGATGCGATGTCGCTCGATTTGCACCGCATTACCCTCGGCGCCCTGATCATCGCGCTCGGCCTTCTGGTCGACGATGCCATCATTGCGGTCGAAATGATGGTGGTGAAGATGGAGCAGGGCTGGGACCGCATCAAGGCGGCATCCTTTGCCTGGGAATCCACCGCGTTTCCGATGCTGACCGGCACGCTGGTCACCGCGGCCGGCTTTCTGCCGATCGGCTTTGCCAACTCGGCGGTCGGCGAATATGCCGGCGGCATTTTCTGGATCGTGGCGATTGCGCTGGTCGCGTCCTGGTTCGTCGCGGTGATCTTCACGCCCTATATCGGGGTCAAGCTGCTGCCGGACATCAAGCTTCATCAGAGCCATGACCCGCACGCGATCTATGAAACCCGGATGTATCGCGGCTTGCGCAGCGTCATCCAGTGGTGCGTCAATCACCGCCTCAAGACCGTGGCCGCAACCGTCGGCGTCTTCGTGCTCTCGATCGTCGCTTTCGGTCATGTCCAGCAGCAGTTCTTCCCGCTCTCCGAACGTCCGGAACTGTTCCTGCAGCTGCGGCTGCCGGAAGGCACCGCGTTCAACGTCACGGAAAAATCGGTGAAGAAGGCGGAACAGCTGCTCAAGGGCGACAAGGACATTGCGACCTATACGTCCTATGTCGGGCAGGGTTCGCCGCGCTTCTGGCTCGGCCTCAATCCGCAGCTTCCGAACGAGGCGTTTGCCGAGATCGTGATCGTCGCCAAAGGCGTCGAGGCGCGCGAGCGGATCAAGGCCAAGATCGAGCAGGCGGTGGAAGAGGGCGATCTGTCCGAAGCGCGAGTGCGCGTCGATCGCTTCAATTTCGGCCCGCCGGTCGGCTTCCCGGTCCAGTTCCGCGTGATCGGCCCCGATCCGCAGGTGGTACGCGACATCGCTTACAAAGTGCGCGACGTCGTCGGGCAGAACAAGAACATCAAGGACGCGCAACTCGACTGGAACGAGCAGTCGCCTTATCTGAAGCTCGTGGTCGATCAGGATCGGGCCCGCGCGCTCGGCTTGACCCCGCAGGACGTCTCGCAGGCGCTGGCGATGCTGATCTCTGGCGTGCCGGTGACGACCGTGCGCGACGGCATCGAGAAGGTCGATGTGGTGGCCCGCGCGGTGCCGTCCGAACGCCTCGATCTCGGCCATGTCGGCGATCTCACCGTGACGTCTCGCAACGGCGTGGCGGTGCCGCTGACGCAAATCGCCAAGATCGAATACTCCCACGAGGAGCCGATCATCTGGCGGCGCAACCGCGACATGGCGATCACGGTGCGCGGCGACGTCGTCGATGGCGTCCAGGCGCCTGACGTCACCAACCAGATCTGGCCGCAGCTTCAGGAGATCCGCGACCATCTCGAGCCGGCCTACCGTATCGAGCCGGGCGGCGCATTCGAAGAATCCGCCAAGGGCAACGCCTCGATCTTCGTGCTGTTTCCGCTGATGGTCATCGTGATGCTGACGCTGCTGATGATCCAGTTGCAGAGCTTCTCGCGGCTTTTCCTGGTGTTCCTGACCGCACCGCTCGGCATCGTCGGCGCCTCGCTGGGGCTCAACGTTGCCAACCAGCCTTTCGGCTTCGTGGCGCTGCTCGGTCTGATTGCGCTCGCCGGCATGATCATGCGCAACACCGTGATCCTGGTGGACCAGATCGAGACCGACGTCGCCCACGGCCTGACCCGGCGCGAGGCGATTGTGGAAGCCACCGTCCGGCGCGCCCGGCCGGTGGTGCTAACGGCGCTGGCCGCGATCCTGGCGATGATTCCATTGTCACGCTCGGCGTTCTGGGGGCCGATGGCGATCACCATCATGGGCGGTCTGTTCGTGGCGACCTTCCTGACCCTGCTGTATTTGCCGGGCCTGTATGCGCTCTGGTTCCGCAAAAGCCTTGAAGAAAGCGGCGGAAGTGTTCATGTTGGCCTTGCGCCACAGCGCCAGGACACTGGTCACCCCGCATTTCCAATAGCTGAGGCCGCTGAGTGATTGAACATCGGCCCCGCATGGACGTTTGCAAAAGGAGCCTACTCGAATCGAGTAGGCTGGACTGAGTAGGGATATGACGCTGATTTCCGAACATACCGAGACGGACACCCGCGAGCGCATTCTTGTGGTGGCGGAGCGCCTGTTCCGCGAGCTCGGTTACCAGAAGACCACTGTGGGCGATATCGCCAAGGCGCTGCATATGAGCCCGGCCAATGTGTATCGCTTCTTCGATTCGAAGAAGGCGATCCATGAGGGCGTTGCCCGCATCCTGATGGGCGAAGTGGAGCAGGCGGCTCACGCGATCGTGGCGCGGCCCGGTCCCGCAACCGCACGCCTGCGAGAGCTTCTGACCACGATCCATCGCATGAATTCGGAGCGCTATGTCGGCGACTCCAAGCTGCATGAGATGGTTGAGATCGCGATGGAGGAAAGCTGGGACGTCTGTGTCGCTCACATCCAGGGAATTACCGAGACGATCGGCGCGGTGATCGCGCAAGGCGTGGCTTCCGGCGAGTTCGAGGCGACCGACATAGCCGAAGCGGCGATGTGCACCTGCCATGCGATGGTAGCCTATTTCCACCCGCAGATGATCGCGCAGGCCCAGAAGAAGCCGCATCCGTCGATCGAGCAGATTATCGATTTCCTGCTGGTTGGGCTTGCGGCCCGCAAGCGAAATTAGCCATCCGCAGATTTAGCCGATATATGTCGTTCAGGGGCGATGCGAAGCATCGAGCCCGGAACGACGATATCTGACGGGAATATCGCAACGTGATAGAAAAAGACCTGCATTACTACGAGCCGAAAACCGGCCACGGCCTCAAGCACGATCCGTTCAACGCCATCATTGCGCCGCGTCCGATCGGCTGGATTTCATCGCGTGACGCCAAGGGCAACGTCAACCTGGCGCCCTACAGCTTCTTCAACGGCTTTTGCTACGTGCCGCCGATCATCGGCTTTTCCTCGACGTCCCGGAAGGACAGCTTGAACAACATCCGCGACACCGGCGAGTTCGTGTGGAATCTCGCGACCATGGACCTCGCGAAGCAGATGAACGCCACCGCCGCCCATGTCGCCCAGGACGTTAACGAGTTCACAATCGCGGGGCTGACGCCCGCACCTTGCAAAATTGTCAGCGTGCCCCGCGTTGCGGAAAGCCCGGTCTCGTTCGAATGCAAGCTGACCCAGATTGTTCAATTGCAGCGGGCGGACGGCAAGCTGACTGACGCCTGGCTCACGCTCGGCGAGGTCGTCGCCGTCCACATCGACAAGGCGATGATCCGCGACGGCGTCTACCAAACTGCGCTCGCGCATCCCATCGTGCGCGCAGGGCGCAGGGGCGATTATTTCGAGATTCGCGAGGACGCGATGTTCGAAATGCCGCGGCCGGATTGAGACCTCCGTCACCCGTTGTAGTGGCCAAAGCCCAGTAAAAACGGGGATTTGCGGCCGGGAGCTTAAACAATCGTTCCGGGCTAGTGCTCACGTGCCGAAGTTCGTGCTCCATCGCAGCACGGACTTTAACGAACTTCGCAACGTCAAGAGCACTGGTAAACTTAGTGATTCAAGTACCGTTTTATCGATCTGAAGTCCCTGAAAAATCGCCCGCTTGTGCTGCAAGGACTTCAGATCGGCGGTGCTGGCACCACATCAATTTGTCCCTTTTTCCGGGCGAACTGTTCACCCGAATCCGGTTTCATACGTTAGAATTGACGCCCGCGCCGCCGATTATAAGGACATCCCATGAGCTCCTTCCGCCGCGATTTCATCACTAAGCCGATCTTTGCCTGGGCCCGCGGGGTGTTGCCGTCGATGTCGGACACCGAGCGCGAGGCGCTCGAGGCGGGCGATGTCTGGTGGGATGCGGACCTTTTTACCGGCAATCCCGACTGGTCGAAACTGCTGAAGCAGCCGCCGGCGAAGCTGACGGCCGAGGAGGAAGCCTTCCTTCATGGTCCGGTCGACGAACTCTGCAAGATGCTCGACGACTGGAAGATCAATTGGGAATGGCGCGACCTGCCGCCGGAGGTCTGGGACTTCATCAAGCGCAACAAGTTCTTCGGCATGATCATTCCGAAAGAACATGGAGGGCTCGGCTTTTCGCCATATGCGCATTCGGAAGTCGTGCGCAAGCTGTCATCGCGTTCGCTTGTGGCCGCCGTCACCGTGATGGTGCCGAATTCGCTCGGGCCGGGTGAACTCCTGATGCGCTTCGGCACAAGGGAGCAGCAGGAGCGTTGGCTGCCGCGGCTGGCCGATGGCCGCGACATTCCCTGTTTCGGTCTGACCAGCCCCGAGGCCGGCTCGGATGCCGCCTCGATGATCGATAGCGGCGTGATCTGCAAGGGCAGCTTCGAAGGCGAGGAAGTTCTCGGCCTTCGTCTGAACTGGCACAAGCGCTACATCACGCTCGGCCCGGTCGCGACCTTGCTGGGCTTGGCCTTCAAGGCCTACGATCCCGACCATCTCGTAGGCAGCGAGACGGATCTCGGCATCACGGTCGCGTTGATCCCGACCGAGCTTGCCGGCGTCTCGATCGGACACAGGCATTTGCCGGCGATGCAAGTGTTCCAGAATGGCCCGAACTGGGGCAAGGACGTCTTCATCCCGCTCGACTACATCATCGGCGGCAAGGAGCGCGTCGGTCAGGGCTGGAAGATGCTGATGACGGCGCTTGCCGCCGGACGCGGCATCTCGCTGCCGTCGCTGTCGGCGGCCGGCGCGGCCTATGCGGCGCGCACCACCGGCGCCTATGCGCGCATCCGCGAGCAGTTCGGAATTTCCATCAGCAAGTTCGAGGGCATCGAGGAGCCGCTGGCGCGGATCGCCGGCACGGCCTATCTGCTCGATGCGGCGCGCCGGCTCACCTGCGCGGCGCTGAACGATGGCCATCATCCGGCGGTGATTTCCGGCATCATGAAGCTGCAGGCGACCGAGCGCATGCGGATCGCGATCGACGACGCGATGGATATTCACGGCGGCAAGGCGGTGATCGACGGGCCGCAGAATTATATCGGTAATCTCTATCGGTCGGTGCCGGTCGGCATCACGGTGGAAGGCGCCAATATCCTCACCCGTAACCTGATCGTGTTCGGGCAGGGCGCGATCCGCGCCCATCCTTATCTCCTCAAGGAGATGAACGCGCTCGGCGAGCCGGACCGCGCCAGGGGCTTGGATGCCTTTGACGACGCATTCTGGAAGCATGTTGGGCACAGCGTCGTGACGCTGTTCCGTGCGCTCGGCCGCAGCTGGACCGGCGGCCTGTTCGCGCCGGCGCCCGATGCCGGACAAGCCACCGGCTTCTATCGTCAGCTGTCACGATACTCGTCGGCCTTTGCGCTCTGCGCCGACATGGCGCTGTTGACGCTCGGCGGTGCGCTCAAGCGCAAGGAGATGCTCTCGGCGCGCTTTGGCGATATTCTCTCCGAGCTTTATCTGCTTTCGGCCGCGCTCAAGCGCTGGGAAGATGAGGGCCGTCAGGCCGCCGATTTCGCCGCGCTTGAGTGGTGCATGGCAAGCGGCTTCCGCACCATCGAGAACCGCTTTGCCGAAATCCTGGCAAGCCTGCCGAACCGGTTTGTCGCGGCGATTCTGAAGTTCGTCGTACAGCCCTTCGGCGCGCGCGTGCTCGGGCCTTCCGACCGCGTGGTGCACGAATGCGCCCAGCTCGTGCTGGAGCCGTCCGTGGTACGCGACCGGCTGACGCCGGATCTGGCGCATGTCGACGATGACGGCGGGCTGGCGCGCCTGGAAAAAGCATTCCTGCTCGTCGCCGGCAGTGAGGAAATTTCCAAGCGCATGCGCGCGGCGCACCTGCACGACTGGGAGGAGGCGGTGAAGCGCGGCGTGATTACGCAAGCCGAGGGCGAGCAGATCAAGAGCGCACGTGAGGCGGTCGCAAAGGTGATCGACGTCGATGACTTCGCGCCGGAAGCGCTGTCGCCGATCTACAAGAAGCCGAACGTGCACCAGTTCTTCCAGGAGCTCGGCGAGCAGAGGGCGGCTAGCTGATGTCGCGTCCGGTCTTTATTGTCGACGGCAGTCGCACGCCGTTCCTGAAAGCACGCACCGGCCCCGGACCTTTCACGCCGGTCGATCTCGCCGTTCAATGCGGCCGGCCGCTGCTGGCGCGGCAGCCTTTTGCCCCCGACGCCTTCGATCAGGTCATTCTCGGATGCGTCAACGTCATTGCCGATGAGATGAACCCGGCGCGGGTTGCCGCCCTTCGGCTTGGTTTGGGCGAGCGCATGGTCGCCTTTACCGTCCAGATCAATTGCGGCAGTGGCATGCAATCGATCGACACGGCCTATCGCTACATCCGCGAAGGCGTCTCCGAGATGATCCTGGCGGGTGGCACCGAAGCGCTTAGCTACGCACCGCTGGTGTGGCCGCAAGCCGGCGTGCGCTGGTTCGCGGGGCTCGCGACCGCCAAGGGAATCCTGGCAAAGCTCGCGGCGCTGGCAAAGACGCGCCCCTCCTATTTCAAGCCGGTCATCGGCCTTGAGCGCGGCCTGACCGATCCGATCACCGAACTGAACATGGGCCAGACCGCGGAAGTCGTTGGCCACCTCTTCGGCATCACGCGCGAGCAGTCTGACGCTTATGCCGCCGAAAGCCACAGGAGGCTGGCGCATGCGCAGGAAAGCGGTTTCCTCAAGGGCGAGGTCGAAACCGCCTTCGCGCGCGACGGCAAGTTCTACGATCACGATGACGGCGTGCGGCCGGATTCAACGCCTGAAAAGCTCGCCACGCTCAAGCCGGTATTCGAGAGGCCATGGGGCCAGGTCACGGCGGGTAACTCCTCGCAGATCACTGATGGCGCCTCGTGGGTCATTCTGGCGTCCGAGGAGGCCATGCAAAAGCACGGCCTCACGCCGAAAGCCGTGATCGTCGACAGCCACTGGGCGGCGCTCGATCCCTCGATCATGGGGCTGGGTCCGGTGATGTCGGCGACCGAGCTGTTGAAGCGCAACAAACTCGCGCTCCGCGACATCGAGACCTGGGAACTGAACGAAGCATTTGCGACGCAGGTGCTGGGGTGCCTTGCGGCCTGGAATGACGACAAGTTCTGCCGTGAGGTCCTGGGACTCGACGGTGCCGCAGGGCAGATCGACCGGGCGCGGCTGAATGTCGACGGCGGCGCCATCAGCCTTGGCCACCCCGTCGGCACCAGCGGCAACCGTATCGTGCTTCACCTCGTCAATGCGATGAAGCGCCTCGGCACCAAGCGCGGCATCGCCACCGAATGTATCGGCGGCGGGCTCGGCGGTGCCATGTTGATCGAGACGGTGTGAGGGGAGCGTCATGGAAAGCCAAATCCTCGACGTGCTCGCCGATCGCGTGCTGGAACTCGGGCCGAGGCCGGCCGCAGGCGGCCCGTACCGCCATTTCAAACTGACGCGCGATGCCGATGGCGTTGCCTGGCTGTTGTTCGATCGTGAGGGCGTCAGCGCCAATACGCTGTCGGCCGATGTGCTGACCGAGTTCGACGCGGTGCTGGCCGCGCTCGAAAGCGAACGGCCAGCCGGACTTGTCATTCGCTCCGCCAAGAGCTCCGGCTTCATCGCCGGCGCCGATGTCAACGAATTCCGCGGCGCGACCGATGCGGCCGCGGTCGAGGCGCAGATTGCGCGCGCCCATGCGGCGGTCGACCGGCTGGAGGCGGTGAAATTTCCGACGGTGGCCGTGATCCACGGCTTCTGCCTCGGTGGCGGACTGGAAGTCGCGCTCGCCTGTCAGGCACGCATCGCCATTTCGGATGCGCGCTTTGGTTTTCCGGAAGTGATGTTGGGACTGCATCCGGGCCTCGGCGGCACCGCGCGTTTCACTCAGCTCATCAATCCGATGCAGGCGATGACGCTGATGCTCACCGGAAGAACCATCGATGCGCGCCGGGCGAAATCGCTCGGCCTCGTCGACGCGGTGACCGAAGAGCGGCACGTCCGCAACGCGGTGAAAGATGCGGTGTTTGGCCGGCTCAAGCGCGCCAGGCCGGGTCTTCTCAATACAGTGTTGAATATGGGTCCCGTGCGCGGCTTTCTCGCCTCGCGCATGCGGGCTGAGGCGGCGAAGGCGGCGCCGGCCGAACACTATCCCGCGCCCTATGGCCTGATCGATCTTTGGGAAAAGCATGGCGGTGACAAGACCGCGATGCTGGCGGCTGAAAAGAGTTCGTTCGCGCATCTGATGGTGACGCCGACTGCGCAAAACCTGATCCGGGTTTTCTTCCTGCGCGATGCGATGAAGAAGCTTGCCGGCTTCGGCAACAAGATCGCGCATGTGCACGTGATCGGCGCCGGCGCCATGGGCGGTGACATCGCCGCCTGGTGCGCCAATCAAGGGCTTACAGCTACGCTCGCCGACATGAAGCCGGAGCCGATCGCCGGAGCGATGAAGCGCGCGGCCGATCTGTTCGGCAAGATCATCCGCAAGCGCACGCAAGTACGCGATGCGCTCGACCGACTGGTCCCGGACATAGACGGGGAGGGCGTTCGCACCGCCGACCTCATCATCGAGGCGGTACCGGAAAAACTGGAGCTGAAACAGAAGGTCTACGCCGGTCTTGAGCCGCGCATGAAGCCGGGCGCTATCCTCGCCACCAATACGTCGAGCATTCCCTTGCAGGATCTACGCACGACGTTGGCAAAGCCGGAGCGGCTGCTTGGCCTGCATTTCTTCAATCCGGTCTCGCGTCTGCAACTGGTCGAAGTCGTCAGTCACGACGGCACCGATCCTGAACTGCTGAAGCGGGCGCTGGCCTTTGTCGGCGCGATCGATCGCCTGCCGCTGCCGGTCAAGAGCTCGCCAGGCTTTGTCGTCAACCGCGCGCTGACGCCCTACATGCTGGAAGCGATGGTGCTGCTCGACGAGAAGGTCGACAAGGCGGTCATCGATTCCGCGGCGGAAAAGTTCGGCATGCCGATGGGACCCATTGAGTTGGCCGATCAGGTCGGGCTCGATATCTGCCTTGCGGTCGGCGACATGCTGCGATCGAAATTCGGCGACCTGTTGCCGCCGACACCGGCATGGCTGCGCGACAAAGTCACCAAGGGTGAACTTGGCCGCAAGACCGGCAAGGGCTTCTATGTCTGGAAAGACGGCAAGGCCGACAAGGCGCGCGCGTCGTCAGGCGTTACCGGACCCGATGCGGAAATGATCGACCGGCTGATCCTGCCGATGTCGAATGTTTGCGTCGCCTGCCTGCGCGAAGGCATTGTCGACGATCCCGACATGGTCGATGGCGCCATGATCTTCGGCACCGGTTATGCGCCGTTCCGCGGCGGCCCGCTGAATTATGCGCGCACGCGCGGCGCGGAAAACGTGGCATCGACCTTGCGAACACTGGTTGCAAAATTCGGCGGGCGGTTCACGCCGGATGCGGGCTGGGAGAGTTTCAAATAATCATGAGCCATTTCTGACATGACCGATTCCCAAGCCGTTCACGCCCCGCCCATCGCCGAGACCGAGCCATGCGGCGATCTCTGCATCCGCACGCTGGCCATGCCGGCCGATACCAACCAGAACGGCGACATCTTCGGCGGCTGGCTGCTCAGCCAGATGGACGTCGGCGGCGGCGTGTTCGCGTCCAAGATCGCGAAATCGCGCACCGTCACGGTCGCCATCGAGGCGATGAATTTCCGCAAACCGGTCTACGTCGGCGATCTCGTCTCCGTTCACGCCAATCTCGTCCGGATCGGCAAGACCTCGATCACGGTGCACCTCGAAGCCTGGGTGCTTCGGCGCAAGGAAATGCAGTCGATTCTGGTGACCGATGGCAATTTCACCTATGTCGCGATCGACGAGGAAGGCCATCCGCAAGCCGTGCAGCGTGGAGATCCGCCGATTCCGGCTTGAACCGGCCGCGGTTTCGCGCGGCCGGGATTCTGGCGACCCTACTCCGCGGCATCAGCGGCTTCGAGCGTGGGATAGTCCGTATATCCCTTGGCGCCGCCGCCATAGAATGTGGCCTTGTCGAATGCGTTGAGCGGTGCGCCGCGCTTGAAGCGCTCGACGAGATCAGGATTGGAAATGAACAGCTTCCCGAACGCGATCATGTCGGCTTCGTTGGCCGCCAGCACCTTGCTCGCAAGTTCGAAGTCATAGCCGTTGTTGGCGATGTAGGCGCCCTTGAAGCGGTTGCGCAGCGAGCGATAGTCGAACGGTGCAATGTCGCGCGGGCCGCCGGTCGCGCCTTCGATAACGTGGATATAGACCAGCTTCAGCGCGTTGAGGTGATCGACGATGTGGTCGAACAGCGGCTGCGGATTGGAATCGGAAACATCGTTGGCCGGCGTCACCGGCGAGATGCGGATGCCGGTGCGCTCGGCGCCGACCTCGGCGACCACCGCCTTGGACACTTCCAGCATCAACTTGGCGCGGTTCTCGATGGAGCCGCCATAGG
>NZ_DASSRP010000129.1:0-5727 GCF_035701725.1 Bradyrhizobium sp. | reverse complement strand
GAGCAGATTTCCGCGATCGAGCGCGACATGAGAGCGTCTGGCGTGCTCGAGGGCGCCAAGATGGCGATGGCCTTCAACATGCTGCGATCCAACGACCTGATCTGGTCCTACGTCGTCAGCAACTATCTGAAGGGCAAGACGCCATCATCGTTCGATCTCTTGCACTGGAATTCGGACGCCACGCGGATGCCGGCGGCAAACCACTCCTATTACCTGCGCAACTGCTATCTGGAGAACCGGCTCTCGACGGGAAGCATGGTGCTCGACAACACTCTGCTCGATCTGTCGAAGGTCAAGGTACCGGTCTACAACCTCGCCACCCGCGAAGATCACATCGCGCCCGCTGATTCCGTGCTTTACGGCTCGCAATTCTTCGGTGGCCCCGTCAAATATGTGCTGTCGGGTTCCGGACATATCGCCGGTGTCGTCAATCCGCCATCGGCGGGCAAATATCAGTACTGGACCAACGACAACATCAAGGACGTCACACTCGCCGACTGGATCAAAGGCGCCGAGGAGCACAAGGGTTCGTGGTGGCCCGACTGGCGGCAATGGCTCGAGCAGATCGATCCGGAGCAGGTTGCCGCCCGCGAAGTCGGCACCGCGGCGCTGCCGCCGATCGAGGATGCGCCCGGCAGCTATGTGCGGGTCCGCGCGTAGCGCAACTGACCCGGTTCGGGTATAAGCAGCATCGATTTGTACGTAGCAGGGGGAAACCATGACGCCTGGACTGATGACGCCTGAATTGTTCTGGCTGACCTTGACGGTCATTTTGACGGGCTTGTTGTGGGTTCCCTACACGCTTAACCGCGTCGCAGTTCGCGGCCTCGCCGGTTCAATGGCCAATCCGTCCCGCAACGACAAGCCGCATGCGGAATGGGCGACGCGGCTGATGTTCGCGCACGACAATGCGGTGGAAAATCTCGTTGTGTTTGCGCCGCTGGTCCTGATCCTCGCCGAACTCGACTACTCGACGAAATGGACCGTGTATGCGACGGCGGTCTATTTCTGGGCGCGCGTGGCGCATCTCATCGTCTACACGATGGGGCTGCCGGTATTCCGTACGCTGGCGTTTTGCGTCGGCTTCTTCGCCCAGGTCGTGCTGGCGCTCGCGATCTTCAAGATCGTCTGAGCGCGTCCCCCCGGCCCGATTTCAGGCCTTGCGCATGACGAGATGCAGCAGCGTCGCCGGCGTCTCGTCGAAACTCTTGATCTCGTTGGTGTCGAAGCTGATCGTCTGCCACGCGCCGGCGTCGGCATAGGTCGCGCGAAGCCAATCCGCCGAGACATAGTTGTAGTAGCGGCCGATTGAATCCCGGCCATCGCCCTCGCCGGCCTTGTAGCTTGCATAGAACACGCCGCCGGCTTTCAGCGCGCGGTGAATGCGCGCCAGGATTCCGGCGAGTTCGCGTTTTGGCACGTGCAGCAGGCAGGCGCTGGCCCAAACCCCGTCGAACGCTTCTCGATCGTCGAGTTCGTCGAAACGCATCGTCGCGACGGGATGATTGAGCCGGCGCGATGCGATCTCGGCCATCTCCGGCGAGCCGTCGGTGGCGCGCACGACGAAGCCGCGCGCCAGCATTTCGGCGGCGTGATTGCCGGCGCCGCAGCCAAGTTCAAGAATGGAGGCGCCCGGCGGCAACAACCCGAGGAAGCCGCTCAGCCGCGTTGACGGTCCCTTCGCCCACGCCGCATAGGATTGCGCATTGCGGCGGTAAAATTCCAGCGTGGCTTCGTCCACAGTTGGCCCCCGTTACGGAAACAGCGCGATCTGCTCGAGGCCTGTTGCCTCAGGCCAGCCAAACATCAAATTCATGTTCTGGATCGCCTGCCCCGCCGAACCTTTCACCAGATTGTCCAGCGTTGCAATCACGATGGCGCGACCCTTGATGCGATCTGGAAATACCCCGATCTGCACGTGGTTCGAACCTCGGACGTTCTGAGTCCGCGGTACCACACCGCTTTTCGTCACATGCACGAACGGCTCGTCCCGATAGGTTTGCTCCAGCGTCGCTCGCAGTTCGTCGACCGTGACGCCGTTGAGCCTGACATAGCATGTGCAGAGTTCGCCCCGCGCCATCGGTATGAGATGCGGCGTAAAGTTGACTGTCACGGCCGAGCCTGTGACGCGGCCGATTTCCTGCTCGATCTCCGCTGAATGCCGGTGCGTGCCGATCGAATAGGGCGACAATCCCTCGCCGGCCTCGGAGAACAGCGAGGCCAGTTTCAGCCCGCGGCCCGAGCCGGTGACCCCCGACTTGGCGTCGATGACAAGATCATGCGCGTCGAGGAGACCGGCCTTCACCAGCGGCAACAATGCGAGCAGCACCGCGGTCGGATAGCAGCCCGGGCAGGCCACCAGGCGCGCGGCGGCGATCTTCTCGCGATAGAACTCCGTGAGTCCATAAACGGCCTCGTCCTGCAGATGCAACGCGCGATGCGCATGGCCATACCAATGGGCGTAAGCGGCCTCATCACGCAGCCGGAAATCCGCCGACATGTCGAGCACCTTGATTTGTGGATTGGCGTTCATCACCGCAGCAATGATTTCCTGCGTGGTGCCGTGCGGCAAACCGCAGACCACCGCATCCTGCTTCGTCCAATCGACTGCTTCCCATTCACTTAGAACTGGCAGATCGAGCGAGTGGAAATGCGGAAACACCTCGCTCATGGGCTTACCGGCATGGGAATTGGCGGTGAGCGCGGAAATCTCGACGCTCGGATGCCGAGCGAGCAGACGGACCGCGTCAGAGCCGGTGTAGCCGGACGCGCCGAGGACCGCGACTTTCTTCGTGCTCATAACCCGTTTCCTTGAGGCTTAAATATCGTTCTCGAATGTTTGCAACCGGCTTCGCACATCGGTCATCCGATCCGCCCGAAAGCGGCGGCGCGCTTTGGCAGCCCCCTGGGTTAGCCGGCACGGTCGATTCTGGAATTGTGCTGACCTGACCGCGCCGGATTCCACGGCGCGGCAACAGAACTGGACCGCGGCCTATACGACCGCCTGTCGCTTACGCGTCCGGCAAACCGAGCATCAAACGCATGTTCTGCACGGCCGCGCCTGAGGCACCCTTGCCGAGATTGTCGAGCCGCGCGACCAGAACCGCCTGGCGATGCCTGTCGCTGGCAAAGACATAAAGCTCGAGCTGATTGGTGTCGTTGAGCGCTTCGGGCTCCAGCCGGCCGGTCCTGGTCACCTCGTTCTTGAGCGGCATCACCGAAACATAGCGGCTGCCGGCATAGCGCTGGCTCAGGGCGGCGTGCAGGTCGGCACCACCAACTTTTCCCGGCAATGCATCGAGCTGCAACGGCACCGAGACCAACATGCCTTGCCGGAAATTGCCGACCGAAGGCACAAAGATCGGCCGACGCGTCAGGCCGGAGTAAAGCTGCATTTCCGGCAGGTGCTTGTGCTCGAAGCCGAGACCATAAAGGAAGAACGAGGGCGCGCTGCCGTCCTCGAAGCTTGCGATCATGGACTTGCCGCCGCCGGAATAGCCACTCACCGCATTGACGGTGACGGGATAGTCAGCAGGCAGCAGGCCGGCATCGACGACCGGGCGCAACAGCGCGATCGCGCCGGTCGGATAGCAGCCGGGATTGGCGACCTTTCGCGCTTTGCGAATCTTCTCCGCCTGATCCGCGGCGAGTTCCGGGAAACCATAGGCCCAATCGGGCGCGACACGAAACGCCGTCGAGGCGTCGAGGATCTTGGGCGCAGCCGCGCCCATGCTGTCGATCAGCGCGACGGTCTCCTTTGCCGCCTCATCCGGCAGGCAGAGGATCACGAGATCGACCTCCTCCATCAGCGCGCGCTTGGCGGAAGCATCCTTGCGCTTGTCATCGTCAATGGTCTTGACGACCACATCGTTCTGCAGCCGCAGCCGCTCGTTGATGCCAAGCCCGGTCGTTCCCGAGCCGCCGTCCACGAACACCGCGGGCTTGGTCGCGCTGCCTGAGATCTGGTTTTCTTTGGTATCGGAAAGGCTCATGGAACGTTCCCTTCGGGCTTCTCGGTTGCGTCGGCGAATGCCTCGGGTCTCGTCTTTCGCATCAGATCAGCAACCTGTTGCGAACCTGTGTCGGGTCGCCGCTGCAATGCACCGGCCACCGCCGCATAGTCGGCTTCGGATTTGTGCTGGTTGAGCTTGAAGCTTCCTTCCACCTCTTCCACCGTCATCACGAGCCCGACAATTGCTTTCCTCATTGCCTCTAGCCTTGCCGGCGTCATCTTGGCCGAGGTCCAGGGCTTCTTGGGCAACAGCCAATTCTCGAACTTGGCGCTGAGCGCATCAACCTGAGCCGCGAGTTCGTCCTCCGACAGCACCCGCACGGTCCCGGTCAGATGGACCGACTGGTAGAGCCAGGTCGGCACCTGATCCGGCGAGACGTACCAGTCGGCCGATACATAGGCATCGGGACCATTGACCGCGAGTAGCCACGATGCCTGACCGTCGGCGAGTTTCACCAGCGGATTATGACGGGCGAGGTGAAACAGGACCTCAGGCGTGCCGTCGGCGGCATGGCTCAAATAGAACGGCAATAGCGAGGCGATCGGCCGCGCGCCATTCCAGCCACAGATGATGCCGAATCCGCGCTCCTCAGCAAATTTGAGGCTTGCGGCGTGATCCTGCTTGAATGACGGAGGCGCATACATCTTCGAACTCCTGCTTTGACCTAGGAGCCGCCGGGATCAGATACGCTGACAGGAGAGAATGCCGCGGATCGAAGCCGGCGGCAAAGGCGGTGATCTAAACGCGAACGACCGCCCAAACCGCGAAAACGCGGCGGCGGCGACGGGCGACAAATTGGGTCACGGCGTTGATCATGGTGCGCGGCTATAGGGCCGTCGCGGGCCGGCGTCAAGAGACCGCCGTCGTCATTGCAGGGCGCGAGGGAAGCGAGCGAGCCCCGAATCCATTCTCCGCCTTGCCGCGCCGTTCGATGGATTCCGGGCCTGGCCCTTTGGGCCATTCCGGAGTGACGAGAGATGAGGCCGTCAAACCGCCCGCCACAGCCATTCGGCGATCTCGGCGATGACATCGCCGAACAACAACAGCGCCCCCGACCAAATTAACGCTGACACGAAATTGGCGATCTGGAATTGCCAATACGGCATCTCGAAGATCCCGGCCGCGAGCGGCACCGAGGCACGCAGCGGACCGAAAAACCGCCCGATGAAAATGCTCGGCACGCCCCAGGACTTCACGAAGGCCTCGCCGCGCGGCAAAATCTCAGGATATCGCGACAGCGGCCACATCTGCGCGACGTGTTCCTTGTATTTGTAGCCGAACCAGTACGACACCCAATCACCGAGCGCAGCTCCGATGCCACCGGCGATACATAGCGGCCAGAAGCTGATGCCGCTGACCCCGATCAAGGCGCCGATCGCCACCAGCGCGCCCCAGGCCGGAATCAGCAGCGAAATGAAGGCCAGCGACTCGCCAAACGCCAGCAGCAGGACGATCGGCGCGGCCCAGGCCTGATGGTCGCGCACGAATTCGGCCAGCGCGCGCGTATATTCTTCCATTCCAGAGGGCCCTTCCCGGCAGTTATCCCGTCTAAACTGGCCGTTTAAGCTGGCCCGATCAGCAACATCAAGTCACAATAGCTGCCAAGGCAAGGGGCAAAGCCTCTGTTTCAATGCGGGCGAATCGAGCGGGGGGCCAGACACATGATTAGTTCGCTGATGATGCGCGTAGCGGTCACGATTCTGGTACTCGGCAT
>NZ_DASSRP010000128.1:0-25287 GCF_035701725.1 Bradyrhizobium sp. | reverse complement strand
ATCTTGTCGCCCATCAGGCGGATGTGCTCGGCCTTCGGACCGATGAAATGCAGATTGTGGTCGGCGAGAATTTCGGCAAAGCGCGCGTTTTCCGACAGGAAGCCATAGCCGGGATGCACGGCATCGGCGCCGGTGATCTCGCAGGCGGCCAGCAGCGCCGGCACGTTGAGGTAGCTGTCCTTTGACGGCGGCGGGCCGATGCAGACGCTCTCGTCGGCAAGCCGCACATGCATGGCGTCGGCATCCGCAGTCGAATGCACAGCGACCGTCGCGATGCCGAGTTCCTTGCAGGCGCGCAGGATGCGCAGTGCGATTTCGCCGCGGTTGGCTATCAGGATCTTGTCAAACATCGTGCCCTTCAGCAGGGGCAAATGGCGAATAGGGAGTAGCGAATAGAGGGGAACACCATTCGCTATTCGCTACTCGCCATTCGCCTCTATTCAATGATTACCAGCGGTTCACCGAACTCGACGGGCTGGCCGTCTTCGACCAGAATCTGCGTGACGGTACCGGCGCGCGGGGAGGGAATCTGGTTCATCGTCTTCATGGCTTCTATGATCAGAAGCGTCTGACCGGCCGAGACCTTGGAGCCGACTTCAATGAACGGCTTGGCACCGGGTTCGGGCGCCCAGTAGGCGGTGCCGACCATCGGCGAGGGGACCGCGCCAGGATGCTTGCTGTAGTCGGCTCCCGCTGCCGGCGTGCTCACGGCGGCTGACGCGGCGGCGGGCGCGGCGGTGACGACCGGAGCAACGGCCGGCACCGACGCAGCAATGCTGACATTGCGCGCCACGCGCACCCGAAGCCCGGCGCGTTCGATTTCGATTTCGGTCAGACTGGTTTCGTCCAGCAACAAAGCGAGTTCGCGAATGAGCGCTCCGTCGCTGGTTGCGAACTTTGCGGCTGCTTTGTCCTCAGGCTGGCGCGCCATGATCTTGATCCAGAACTTTCTTTTCGCGTGGTTTGAAGGGAATGGGCCTTGTTCAGGTCCTGGCTTTGATGCCGAGCTTGGCGGCAAGGCCGGAGATCGCAAGGCGGTAGCTGTCGATGCCGAATCCGGCAAGCGTCGCGAAGGCGGCCTTGGCGGTGAAGGAGTGATGGCGGAAGCTCTCGCGAGCGTGGATATTGCTGACGTGCACCTCGACGGTCGGAATCTTCACCGCGACCAGCGCGTCGTGAAGCGCGATCGAGGTATGGGAATAGCCGCCTGGATTGATGACGATACCGGCCGCCTTCTTGGCGTAGGCATCGTGAATGAAATCGATCAACTCGCCCTCGCGGTTCGACTGGCGGCAATCGGCCTTGAGGCCGTACTTGGCGCAAGCGTCTGCGCACAGCTTCTCGACGTCGGCGAGGGTCGCGTGGCCGTAGGTTTCCGGCTCGCGCGTCCCGAGCAGGTTGAGGTTCGGGCCGTTGAGCACGTAGATCGTATCGGCGGTCTTGGCCATCCAGGTCCCGGTCATGTGGCTGATAGGGCGCGGTTATAGGTAACAAAGCGGCCGGAGGGAAGCCTTAAGCCGGGACCGTGCACCTCCCAAATATCTCATCTGCTTGGGAAAAACCCTGGCAGAACCGGCGTAAACCATTCATTTACCATAAAGGATGGTCAGTCGGCCGGCCTCGCTGGCGGGCATCAGCGGCACCCAAACGAACAGGGCGGGCCGCAAGGGCCCGCCCCGGATTCGCGAAGTTGACCTAAAGATCAGGCGTCAAGGACGGCCACGATCTCGAGGGTTCGCGGATCTACCACCACGATCTGTTCATGGACGAGGAAGAACTCATAGCCTCGCCAATCCGGATAGATCGAGACGATTTCAGCCGGCAGCGGATGGAAGCCGATGTCGCGCGGAACGCGCGTGCCGACCGAAACCGGGAAGTTGACGTTGTTCACCGACGTCACATGTTCATTGCGGATCACACTCGAGATCCGGGTGCGCTGTTCGGTGGAGAGCTTGGCGCCCGCGCCAGCCTGGCCGGTGGTTTGCGAGCGTTCGCCTTCCTTGGCGCCCATGGTGGTGTTGTTGCGATCCTGACGGCCTTCGGCAGCGCGGTTGCCGTTCTTGTCCTCGCGGCCTTCGGCGGCGCGGTTGCCGTTCTTATCCTCGCGGCCCTCGGCCTTCATGTCCTTGCCGGCCGCGCCCTTCTCATTCTGCGAGCTCTTGGAGTGGTCGCTCTTGGTATCTTGAGCAGACTTCTCGTGAGCCGACGATTTCTCCTTCTCGGTCTGAGCGGATTTCTCGCTCGCGCCGGACTTCTCCTGCTGGGCGCTGTGGCTGGTCGCGCCTCCCTTCTGTTCGGACTCGGACGACTTCATCCCGGTCGAGCCTTCGTGGCTCGCTGCGCCGCCAGAAGGCGATGACGGAGAACTCTGCTGCATACCCGCGCCGCCGGCTGCTCCGCCTTCGCGACCGCCGCCCATGCCCTGCGCGTTGGCGAGACCGGTACCGGCGATCAATGCCGCGGTTGCGACCGTGATCATCAAACGATTGCTCATCGAATTCCTCCTCAGGAAATTTGCACTGCCCGGCCGACAACGAAAGCAGGTTGGCGATGTTCCGCTGTTTGGTCGGTTCCATCGCTTTTGTTTGATGAACGGCAGTTAAACGCAGTCGCGGCAGAAAGCCCGCAAGCAAAGCTGTTTTGCTAAAACAAAGAGGCCGGCGATTTCGCCGGCCTCTCACGTCAAAATGCGTTCGCTTGAAGTGTGACTCTGTGACGCTGTTAACAGGTCGCCTTGCCGCAGCGGGCGATGCCGATCTTCTCTTTCAACCCTTCGACCCCGATGGCGCCGACAACGATCTGCTTGCCGATGACGTAGCTCGGCGTGCCGTTCATGCCCATTGCTTCGGCGAGCTTGAAATTCTCTTCGATCGTGGCCTTCGCCTCCGGGCTTGCCATGTCCTTTTCGACGCGGGCAACGTCGAGACCGGCGTCCCTGGCTGCTGCCAGCGCCCGCGCCTTGTCGGCCGGGCCGCGGCCACCGAGCAGCTTCTGATGGAAATCGAGATATTTGGCGCCGCCGGGATCCTGCATGCGCACGGCAACCGCCACCTTCGCAGCTTCCACCGAACCTTCGCTCAGGACCGGAAACTCCTTCAGCACCACCTTGAGCTTGGGATCCGACTTCATCAAATCGAGCATGTCGGACATCGCGCGCTTGCAGTAGCCGCAATTGTAATCGAAGAACTCGACGAAGGTCACATCGCCGTTCTTGTTGCCGAGCGTAACGTTGCGCGGCGAATCGAAGATCGCCTTTGAGTTCTCCGTGATGCTCGCTTCGTGCTTTGCGGCCTCATCGGCGGCCTGGCGCTTGCTCAACTCGTTCATCGCCTCTTCGAGCACTTCAGGATGCGCGATGAGATAGTTTTTCACGATGGTCTCGATCTCGCCGCGCTGACCGTCGGAGAACGTCTGGGCCGAGGCGGGTGTCGCGCAGAGCGCGAGCGCGAGCAGAGCGGGGGAGAGCAGGCGGAGCGGGGACATCTCTGATTCCTTTTGAACCGGGCTTGCTTTACTGGTTCGCATCAGAGGCCGGTTCGGGACCTGCGCGACCTGGTCTGTTCTGCGGCCCTACGTTGAACTGGAACTTGGGGCCATCCTTCTTTGCGGCGGGAAGCTTGGCTTGCACGATATCGTCAGCCTTGACCCATCCGGGCGTGCCGACGGCGAAACGAGTCTTGGCGCGCGAGGCGAGGTCTCGCGCGGTCTTGTTGTCGCCGCGCAGATATGCCGCCTGTGCGGATGCGAGATCGGCTTCCGCAAGATCGCCCTTCCGCGCGAACGCCATGGCGAGCTGGGTATAACCGATCGGTTGTTCGGTTTCGCGTGCCATCGCGTTACGCAAGATATTGATCGCTTCCTCCGTGTAGGCCTTGTTGTCGGATGCCACGAGCGCCTGACCAAGTAAAATCTCGATGAGCGGCGCGTTATTGGACAGCGCAACGGCCTTGCGCAGCGCTGGAATGGCGTCCGCTGGCTTGCCGCGTTCCAACAGCGCCTGACCGCGCAATTCGTAGAAATACGGGTTGTTCGGTTGGGCCTGGATCAATTGATCGATCTGACCGAGCGCGTTGCTCAGGTCGCCATGAAGATACGTCGAGATCGCGCGCGCATAGCGCGCGGGCAGGCTGGTATTGGAGAGCGGGTAGCGCCGATAGACCGTATCGGGCCGTTCCAGAAAGCCGGAAATCTTGGCGCGCATCATGTCATGGCGCTGTTGCAGCGCGGGATCGTCCTTCTTGTCCCAGTAGGGACTGGTGCGGGCAAGTTCTTCGAGCGCAGCGACGCGCTCGGCCGGCATCGGATGCGACTGATAATAGGGATCGGCGCCGTGGGCCGAGAACAGGCTTTCATTGGTGAAGCGCTTGAAGGTCTCATACATGCCGCGGGCCGACTGACCGGTCGCGGTCAGGAACTTGACCCCGGCGCGGTCGGCGCTTTCCTCCTGCTGGCGCTGGTAAGACAGCAGGTTGCGCATGATCATGGTCTGCGGACCCGAAAGCGCGGCCGCGCCCGCATCCGCCAGACCAACATTGCCGCCGCCGCGCGCCCCAGCGGCCAATGCGCCGGCGCCGAGCAGCATCGCGATGATCATCTGTGTCTGCGCGGCGGCCAGTTGCTCGCGTATCCGCGCGAGATGGCCGCCCGCCAAATGGCCGGTTTCGTGCGCCAGCACGCCGATGATCTGGTTCGGCGTCTCCGATTGCATCAGCGCGCCGCTGTTCACGAAAATCCGACGGCCATCCGCGACAAACGCGTTGAATACCGGCTGGTTGATGATCGTGATCTGGATGTTCTGTTTCTCCAGGCCGGCCACGCGCAGGATCGGCTTGGTGTAGTCGCGCAGCAACTGCTCGGTCTCGGTGTCGCGCAGGATCGCCAGTTTCTCCTCCTGGGCGAAGGCGGCCGTCGGGACGGCAACAAGCGCAATAGCGGTCGCGAGCGCGGTCAATTTGGTGGTTTTGCGGAGAAGGGCTAATCGCAGCAACATCAAGCAGTCTTTATGGATTGGCGGTGGGTTTGATCCGCGATATGCCCTAACAATCCGTGGATTAAGGCTAGTCTTGGGCGTCAGAACCGGAACATCAAACCTGTAGCAGATATCGATGCTTGAAGCGACACTGAGCGAACGCGCCAAATCCGTTCTAAGCGCTGCCTCCGGACGCAGCGAGGTTCCGCCGTTCATGGTGATGGACGTCATGGCGGCGGCCGCCCGCATCGAGGCGGCCGGTGGCCACGTGATCCATATGGAAGTCGGGCAACCGGCGGCGTCGGCGCCGAAAAGCGCGATCCGGGCCGCCCATGCCGCGCTGGACTCGATGCGAATCGACTACACGGCCGCGCTGGGAATCCCGAGCTTGCGGGAACGCATCGCCCGCCACTACCGGGAAACCTATGGCTTTGCGGTCGATTCCGGCAGGGTCGTGATTACCACCGGCTCGTCGGCGGCCTTCATTCTGGCCTTCATGGCGATGTTCGAGCCCGGCGACCGCGTTGCGGTGACCGTGCCGGGCTACCCGCCTTATCGGCATATCCTGACCGCGCTCGGCTGCGAGCCGGTCCTGATCGAAACCTCGAGCGAAACCCGGCACGCACTGACCGGCGAGGCCCTGCTCGCCGCGCACCGCAAGGCGCCGCTGAAAGGCGTGCTGGTTGCGAGCCCGGCCAATCCGACCGGCACGATGATGTCGCGGGAGGCGCTGAGCGGGCTGATTTCGGCGGCCGAAGGCGCCGGCATCCGCTTCATTTCAGACGAGATATATCACGGCCTCGATTACGCGTTCCCCGCGGTGACCGCCGCGGAACTCTCCCCCGATGCGCTGGTGATCAATTCGTTTTCGAAATACTTCTGTATGACCGGCTGGCGCGTCGGCTGGATGGTGGTGCCGGAACCGCTGGTGCGGCCGATCGAGCGCTTGCAGCAGAACCTCTCGATTTCCGTTCCGACGCTATCGCAGATCGCGGCCGAAGCGGCATTTGAGGGTTCGGCCGAGATGGAGGAGGTCAAGCGTGGCTATCTGGAAAACCGGCGTATCCTCGTCGAAGGCCTGCCGCGCGCCGGTCTCACCAAATTCCTGCCTGTCGACGGTGCGTTCTATCTGTACGCCGACGTCTCGGACTTCACCTCGGACAGTCTCCAATTTGCGAGCGAAATGCTGGAGAAGGCCGGCGTCGCCGCGACCCCGGGCGTCGATTTCGACCCTGTTCACGGCCGCCAGTTCATCCGGTTTTCCTATGCCCGGTCGGCGCAGGAAATGCGGGAGGCGGTCGAGCGCATCACGCGTTGGCTGAAGTAACCTCGGCGAGGGCAGGTCGATTGCCATTGACTCCGCCGTGGCAATCGATTTTGGCTTGAATCAAGAAAGTTTGGGAGGAATGAGCTCGATGGCACCAACCACCGTAACCGCAGCGCCGGTGCGTGCGTCAAAACCCTGGTACAGGATTCTCTACATCCAGGTGCTGATTGCGATCGTGCTCGGCGCGCTCGTGGGTTGGAGGTTTCCGGAATTCGCAACCGGCGACTGGGTCAAGGCGCTTGGCGACGGCTTCATCAAGCTGATCAAGATGGTGATCGCGCCGATCATCTTCTGCACGGTGGTATCTGGCATTGCGCATATCCAGGACGCCAAGAAAGTCGGCCGCATCGGCATCAAGGCGCTGGTCTATTTCGAGGTCGTCTCGACCTTTGCACTGGTGATCGGACTTGTGGTCGGAAACCTCGTGCGGCCGGGCGCGGGGTTCGGGGGCGCGATGGCCAACGCGCAGGCGGTAGCCAATTACGCCAAGCAGGCCGAAGCCCAGAAGAGCGTCGATTTCCTCCTTCACATCATCCCGGACACCGTGATCGGCGCGTTTGCAAGCGGCGAAATCCTGCAGGTCCTGTTGTTCTCGATCCTGTTCGGTTTTTCGTTGATGGCGCTCGGCGAGCGCGGCCACACGCTGCGCTCTTTCATCGACGATGCGGCGCAGGGCGTCTTCGGTGTGATCTCGATCGTGATGAGGGCTGCGCCCATCGGCGCCTTTGGCGCGATGGCCTACACCATCGGCAAGTTCGGCACCGGCGCCATTCTCAATCTGGTCGGCCTGATCGCGACCTTCTATCTCACCGCCGGTCTGTTCGTGGTCGTGGTGCTTGGGGTCATCGCGCGTGTTGCGGGCTTTTCGATCTTCAAATTCCTGTCCTATATCAGGGACGAACTCCTGATCGTGCTTGGCACCTCATCCTCTGAAAGCGCGCTGCCTTCATTGATGGAGAAGCTCGAACGGCTCGGCTGTTCGAAGTCGGTGGTCGGCCTCGTGGTGCCGACCGGCTACTCCTTCAATCTCGACGGCACCAACATCTACATGACCTTGGCGACGCTGTTCATCGCGCAGGCGCTCGGGTTCGATCTTTCGCTTAGCCAGCAGGTCACGATTCTGATCGTGGCCATGCTGACCTCCAAGGGCGCTTCGGGCATTACGGGGGCCGGATTCATCACGCTGGCTGCAACGCTCGCGGTGGTCGATCCCCGTCTGGTGCCGGGAATGGCGATCGTGCTCGGCATCGACAAGTTCATGAGCGAATGCCGCGCGCTCACCAACCTGTGCGGCAACGGTGTTGCCTGCGTCGTGGTGTCGTGGTGGGAGGGCGAGCTTGATCGCGGCCTCCTGGAAGCCAATCTCAACAAGCAGGTTGATCCGACCGACATCGAAACCGCGGTCACGACGAGTTCAAGCTAGTGTCCCGGTTCAGACGTTCGTTGCCTCACGAGCGGCGAGGCTTGCGTCGATCCGAGGTGTTCCAAAGAACAACCGCCCGGCAAAACCGGGCGGTTTTTTGATCCGATATCCGAGCGGCAAGTGCCCGGCTTCCGAAGCGCGGGCAGCGGACTTCAGACCGGCAGCGCTAGCCGCCGCCAAAGCGCCGCGACCACCATCCCGCACGGCGAGGCGAGGCCTCCGCGCTGGTTTCAGGGGCCGGCTCGGCCGGCGTTGCCGCCGGTGATTGCGGCTCGGGCTGGCTGTAGCCGGCCGCGGCAGGCTCGGAAGGCGCGTGCGGTGCGAAGCTCACTTTCTCGCGCACGGTCGAGCGTCGCCGCGCGGCCTTGTCGGATTCCTGCCCATGCTCGCTTGCTTCCGGAGCGGGTGGCAGCGACGGCACCGCCGGCGCGGAATCAACGACGGGCGCGTAATCGGCCGGCGAGGGGGCCGGCTGCGAAGTGTTTCCGTCGAAGTCAGCGACCGCGCCTGTCACTTCTGGCGCGGCGAGCGGACCGAGTTCGTCGGATATCGATCCGGCCAGCCCGTCCTCGGCGCCGCCACGCCGACGCCTTCCGCCGCGACGGCCGCGACGCCGCGGCCGGCGTTCGCCCGACCCCTGGTCGGATCGCGCCTGGTTCGGCTGCTCGCCAGTTTCATCGTCATCGGCTTCGTCGTCGGCAAGCTCGCTATCCGGTGGCGGGCTGGCGGCCTCCACCGCGAAAGCATTGTCCTCGCGCGGCGCGCCGTTTTCACGCGGCTCGCCGCCGCGCCCACGCCGCCGCCGCCGGCGGCGCCGCCGCGGGCCGTCGCTTGTGCCTTCCGAGCCGGCTTCGCCGCCGGCGAACTCGTCCGAAAGCCCTTCGGTCTCGTCGGTTTCGATTTCCGATTCGGACTCGACGTCGAGGAACTCCTCGTCTTCGTCAGCTTCTTCCACCGTCGCCGGCGCGGCGGCAGCTTGCGCAACCAGCAGCGCCTTCGCAGCTTCCAGCGTGTGCACCTGTTCGCCGCGATCGATCACATAGGATTGCTGGCCGCTGACGGTCGGATCGGCGATCACCGCAAGCGTGACCTTGAAGGAGTTTTCGAGGTCGCGCAGATGGCCGCGTTTGTGGTTGAGAACATAGAGCGCGACGTCGGTGCGGGTCCGCACCACCAGATTATGGGTCGCCCCCTTCATCAATACCTCTTCGAGGCCGCGCAGCAACTGCAGCGCCACCGAGGAGACCGAACGAACATGGCCGCTGCCGCCGCATTGCGGGCAGGGCTCGGTGGAGCTTTCAAGCACGCTGGCGCGGATGCGCTGGCGCGACATCTCCAGCAGGCCGAAATGAGAAATGCGTCCGACCTGAATTCGCGCCCGGTCCTGGCGCAGGCAATCGGACAGCTTGCGCTCGACCGAGCGGTTGTTGCGCTTCTCGTCCATGTCGATGAAGTCGATGACGATCAGGCCCGCAAGGTCGCGCAACCTCAACTGTCTTGCGACTTCCTCCGCCGCCTCGAGATTGGTCTTGAGCGCGGTGTCCTCGATATGATGTTCGCGGGTCGAGCGGCCGGAATTGACGTCGATCGAAACCAGCGCTTCGGTCTGGTTGATGACGATGTAACCGCCCGACCGTAGCTGCACCGTCGGCGAGAACATCGCATCGAGCTGGCTCTCCACGCCCATGCGCGAGAACAGCGGTTGGCCGTCGCGATACTGCTTCACCGCGCGCACGTTGGAGGGCATCAACATCTTCATGAAGTCGCGGGCTTCGTGATAGCCGGCTTCGCCCGCAACCAGAATCTCGTCGATTTCCTTGTTGTAGAGATCGCGCAGGGAACGCTTGATCAGCGAGCCCTCTTCGTAGACCAGTGTCGGGGCCTGCGACTTCAGCGTCATGTCGCGCACCGTCTCCCACATCCGGATCAGGTATTCGAAGTCACGCTTGATCTCGGGCTTGGTGCGCGACGCGCCGGCCGTGCGCAGGATGATCCCCATGCCCTCGGGCACGTCGAGGTCCTGCACGACCTCCTTCAGCCGTGAGCGGTCCTGGGCCGAGGTGATCTTGCGGCTGATGCCACCGCCACGGGCGGTGTTGGGCATCAGGACCGCGTAGCGGCCGGCGAGCGACAGATAGGTCGTGAGCGCCGCGCCCTTGCTGCCGCGCTCCTCCTTGACCACCTGCACCAGCATGACCTGGCGCCGCTTGATGACTTCCTGGATCTTGTACTGACGGCGCGGCCGGAACGGACGCTCCGGAACTTCTTCCAGTACGTCGTCGCCGCCGACGGATTCGACGACCTCTTCCTCGACCTCGTCGCCTTCCTCGTCGTGAGCTTCTTCGCCGTCGACCGCTGCATGGGCCTCATCCGGAGAGGCGGCATGTTCTTCCTGCGCGGCATGTTCCTCGTGCGAGATATCCTCGTGAACGGCGTCGGATGCGGTCTCTTCGGTCCCGGATTCGGCGCCGGCATGCTGTGCGACATCCTCGGGCGCCTCCCGCAGCGCTTCCGAAATATCGACAGTCGATTCGCTTTCGCTTATCCGCTCGTGTGCACCGGCATACAGCGCCGGCGTTTCGGCATGGCCATCGTCATGATGAGACTCATCGTCATGATGCGGCTCTTCGTCGTGATGCGCTTGATCATCGATATGCGCATGATCGTGGTCACGATCATGCGCCTCGTCTTCGTGATGCTCGCCGTGATCGGCGTGGTGTTCGGCGTCGTGAAGATGTTCGCCGTGACCATCCTCGGCGTGGGCCTCGAGCGGCGCTGCCTCTGCCGGCAATCCCTCGGGCGACGCTTCCACGACCTCGCTCTGAACCCGCTCGCCATGGCCGCGGCGGCGCGATGAGCGATGCCGCGAGCGGCGCCGGCTGGCCCGGTTCTCCGATTCTTCCTCGGCCTCGCGGTGAGCGCGCTCGTCGGCCTCGATCAGGGCCTGACGGTCGGCGACCGGGATCTGGTAATAATCGGGGTGGATTTCGCTGAAGGCGAGAAAGCCGTGGCGATTGCCGCCATATTCGATGAAGGCGGCTTGCAGCGACGGCTCAACGCGGGTGACCTTCGCCAGATAAATATTGCCGCGCAGTTGTTTGCGTTGCGCGGTCTCGAAATCAAATTCTTCGACGCGATTGCCGCGGACCACGACGACCCGGGTCTCCTCCGGGTGGGTGGCATCGATAAGCATTTTGTTGGGCATTTTCGAACTCTTGACGGCGGCGGGCGCGCAGGGCGGCGCGCGCAAATCGCACGGCCGGGTGACGCGACGGTCCACCTGATTCGGGGGTGAGGGGAAGGCCGAAACGCATCCTCAAGCGCCTCGCCGAACATGTTTCCCGGGACCGATATCGACGCGCGGAGCAAGTGCCCCGCATCGGCGAGATCTGGAGTTCCGGCAACACAGTCTGGCGCATCAAGCGTCGGCCCGTCTGAGTAATCTTGGGCGGCAAATGGCCGCCTGGTCGGTTGCTGAAAGCTGGGACATGCGCCAAAGCGCACGCCTCAATCGCATATCGGGGCCTTGGGGCCCGATAATCGGTCACGTCTTGCCTTCAACCGTCCCTGGAGCACCGCTGTGACCTGGGAGCGGACACCGCCCGGGCTTGGAAAACCGCCCCTCTCGTCGGCCGCGCGGCTCGCGCTGGCATCTGAAGGGGCCGGAAAGACGCTGAAATCTCCGCTTTGGGAGGTTCCCGCGCTGCACCGGGAGGCTGAACGCGACACAACCGTTAATTTTGGCCGTCAGCATCACTTACATACGTGGATCGGCCTTTTCGTGCAAGGGAGCCGTGGCCCGCTGCCGGTTCTGAGACTACCCCGCAACACTCCGATCTTTTCGGCGGATAAGATTTAAGCCACGATTAACCCTGTAGTTCTATTGCGATATTAGAGCAGCTCGGAGGCACGGGATCGGTGGCGGGCCGCGAAAATCACTCTGTATTGGCGGGTTTTGCGACATTGTGCGCCGCAGCATTGCTGTGGTTCGAGCCGGGGCCGGCATTCGCGGTCGAGGCCCAGCCGCCGAAATCGGCCTCGCCGGTCCGCATTCCCGTCGCTTCCGAAGTGCGCCTTGCTGGCGACAGCAAACAGACCCGATTCATCCTCGATTTCGATCAGCAGGTTTCGGTGCATGCATTCGCGCTGGCCGATCCCTATCGGGTTGTGGTCGATCTGCCGCAGGTCACCTTCCAGCTTCCGCCTGGGATCGGCGCGGCGGGACGGGGCCTGATCAAGGCATTTCGCTATGGCCTCGTCATGCCCGGCGGCTCGCGGATCGTCTTCGATCTGGCGGGACCTGCCAAGATTACCACCGCGACGGTGCTTGAGGCCGCCAACGGCCAGCCGGCGCGCTTGGTGCTCGAGCTGGACGAAATCGACCGGACCACCTTCGTCCAATCGCTGGCGCCCGAAAGCCGGCCCGAGCTTCGGCCTGCCATCGCGGGCATCAGCGAAGCGCCGCCAGCGGTTGCAACCGTGCCGGCCAAGCTCGAAACACCTGTCGCTTCGCCAACGGATACACGCCCGGTGATCGTGATCGATCCCGGTCATGGCGGTCCGGACAACGGCACGCAATCCGGCACCGAGAGCGAGAAGAACTTGGTGCTCGGCTTCGCGCTCATTTTGCGCGAGCGCATCGAGAAAAGCGGCAAATATCGCGTGGTGATGACGCGCACCGACGATACCTTCATCCCGCTCGATGACCGGGTGAAATTTGCGCGCGGCCAGTCGGCTGCGCTCTTTGTCTCCATCCATGCCGATGCGTTGCCGCGGCATGAGGGCGACGCCCAAGGCGCGACGATCTACACATTGTCCGATCGCGCTTCCGACGCGGAGGCCGAACGGCTGGCCGAGACCGAAAACCGGGCGGACGCCATCGGCGGCGTCAACCTGACCGAAGAGCCGACCGAAGTGGCCGATATTCTGATCGACCTTGCCCAGCGCGAAACCCGCACCTTTTCCAACCGCTTCGCCCGCCTTCTGATGGGTGAGATGAAGACGGTCACGCGCATGCACAAGAATCCGCTGAAGTCGGCCGGCTTCCGCGTCTTGAAGGCGCCGGACGTGCCCTCCGTTCTGGTCGAACTTGGTTACGTCTCGAACAAGGAAGACATGGAACATCTGGCATCTGAGAGCTGGCGCGCGCGAACCGCGGGGTCGGTTGCGCATGCGATCGACGTGTTCTTCGCCAAGCGTCTCGCAACGGCAGGGGGCGGGAACTAAACGGCCTTGAAAAACCGTCGCTTAGCAAGCCCTAGTTTGGCCACAGCGGCGGCCCTATAAACGTCGGGGTGCCTTGAGGAATCGGCACAATTCGCCCCGCGGCGGCGTATGATGTAGCAGCGTGTGATATAATTGGCTGATATGATCGCCACCCGCCGACGGTGCGGGTTGCGAAAGCTACCTCGATTGGCGCCCGGAAGGTCGGGCGAGGGACTGAACGGAATTTATGATGCGCTTGCTGGTGCGGTTCTTGGGTTTCTTGTTCGCCGCGGGAACCGTGTTGTTCCTTGTCGGCGTCGCCGCTGTCGCCGGCCTGATCTGGCATTTTTCCAAGGATCTGCCGGATTATTCTCAGCTTCAGGATTACGAGCCGCCGGTCATGACGCGCGTTCACGCCGCTGACGGCGCATTGCTCGGCGAATATTCCAAGGAACGGCGTCTGTATCTGCCGATCCAGGCGGTGCCGAAACTCGTGATCAACGCGTTCCTCGCCGCCGAAGACAAGAATTTCTACGAGCACGGTGGCATCGACTTTTCCGGCATGGCGCGTGCGGCGGTGCTCTACGCGCAGAATATCGGAACCAACCGCCGGCCGCAGGGCGCCTCCACGATCACCCAGCAGGTTGCCAAGAACTTTCTTCTGACCAACGAGGTTTCCTTCACCCGCAAGATCAAGGAAGCGCTGCTGGCGATGCGCATCGAGCGCACCTATTCGAAGGACAAGATTCTCGAACTCTATCTGAACGAAATCTATCTCGGGCTCGGCGCTTATGGCGTCGCGGCGGCTTCGCTCGTCTATTTCGATAAATCCGTCAATGAACTGACGGTCGCCGAAGCTGCCTATCTGGCCTCGCTGCCGAAGGCGCCGGCTGCATTGCACCCGGTGCGCAACCGTGATCGCGCGATCGAGCGCCGCAACTACGTGATCGATCGTTTGCTCGAAAACGGCTGGATCAAGCAGGCCGACGCCGACAAGGCGCGCAAGGACCCGCTGATCGTCACCAACCGTTCCAACGGCGCGCATACCTTCGCCGGCGAGTATTTCGCCGAGGAAGTTCGGCGCGACATTTTTGAGCGATATGGCGAGAAGAAACTGTACGAAGGCGGTCTGTCGGTTCGTGCTACGCTCGATCCGAAGATCCAGGTGATGGCGCGCAAGACCATGGCCGCGGGCATCGTCAACTATGACGAAGCGCAGGGCTGGCGTGGCGCCCAGAGCAAGCTCGATATTTCCGGCGATTGGGGCGTCAAGCTTGCCGACGTCAAATCGCTGTCGGACATTTCGCCGTGGCGGATGGCGGTCGTGCTCGAAGTCAGCGACCAGTCTGCGCGTATCGGCTTCCAGCCAAGCCGCGAACTCGGCGGCGCCGTCAGCAAGGAGCGGCAGACCGGCATCATTACGCTCGAAGGCGTGAAGTGGGCGAAGCCGACCTCCGGCTCGACCAAGGGCCGGACGCCGACCTCGCTGGCCCAGGTGCTGGCGCCCGGCGATGTGATTTATGCCGATCCGCTGTTCAAGGACGGCGCGCCGGTCGAAGGTCAGTATCGCCTGCGGCAGTTGCCGGAAGTTTCGGGTGCGATGGTCGTGATGGATCCCTGGACCGGCCGCGTGCTTGCGATGGTCGGCGGCTTCTCGTTCGACCAGAGTCAGTTCAACCGCGCGACCCAGGCCTATCGACAGCCGGGTTCCTCGTTCAAGCCGATCGTCTATTCGGCCGCGCTCGACAACGGCTATACGCCCTCGACCCAGGTGGTCGACGCGCCGATCGAAATCGATCAGGGCCAGGGCGCCGGCGTCTGGCGTCCGGAGAACTTTTCGTCCGGCAAATATCAGGGACCGACCACGCTGCGCAACGCGCTGCGTCTATCGCTGAACACCGTGACGGTGCGGCTGGCGCAGGACATCGGCATGCCGCTGATCAGCGAATATGCGCGCCGCTTCGGCGTCTATGACGAATTGCCGAACTACCTGTCCTATGCGCTGGGTGCCGGCGAAACCACGGTTATGCGGATGGTCACGGCCTATTCGATGATCGCCAATGGCGGCCGCCGCGTGAAGCCGACCTTGATCGACCGCATCCAGGACCGTTACGGCCACACCATCTTCAAGCATGACGCCCGCGAATGCCGCGGCTGCGACGCGCCGGTCGGCTGGAAGAACCAGCCGGAGCCGCAATTGATCGACCGTCGCGAGCAGGTGCTCGACACGATGACCGCCTACCAGATCACTTCGCTGATGGAAGGCGTCGTGCAGGGCGGTACCGCGATCGCGGTAAAGGAAGTCGGCAAGCCCATCGCCGGCAAGACCGGCACCACCAACGAGGCCAAGGACGCCTGGTTCATCGGCTTCTCGCCGGATATCGTCGTCGGCATCTATCTCGGCTACGACAAACCGCGTCCGCTCGGCCGCGGCAATGCGGCGACCGGCGGCCATTTGGCCGCGCCGATCGCGCGCGACTTCCTCAAGCTGGCGCTCGCCGACAAGCCGGCGGTCCCGTTCAAGATCCCGGCCGGAATCAAGCTTGTCCGCGTCGACGCCAAGACCGGCATGCGCGCCGGTCCCGGCGACGGCGGGCGGACCATTCTCGAAGCCTTCAAGCCGGGAACCGCACCGCCGGATGCCTACGCTGCCGCAAGTCCTGCTGTCGATCCCGACGGCCGGCCGATCTACCCGCAGCAGCCGCCGCCCGATGCTGACAGAAACTTCTTCCGTCCCGGTACTGGCGGCCTGTACTAGAGCCTAACCGCACCTTGCTTGCACTTTGCGACTTCCACCGCTACTTGAGCGGAAGCGGAAGTCTTGTATTGGGCTGTACCGTCAGAGCCAGAGATCAGAGAACGTCATGCGCGCCGAAGTCGAACGTCTCGTCGAAGAGATCAAGCAGTCAGTCGGGCTGCTGAGGAGGCATCTTTGACGTCGAGAAATCCACCGCGCGGCTGGCGGAGCTGAACGCGCTCGCCGAAGACCCCAACCTCTGGAACGATCCGCAGAAAGCACAGAAGCTGATGCAGGAGCGCACCTCGCTGGAGGATGCGCTGTCGGGCATCGGCAAGGTCGAGCGTGAGCTCGAGGACAATATCGGCATGATCGAACTCGGCGAGGCCGAGAACGATACCGGCGTTGTCACCGAAGCGGAAACCGCGCTGAAGGAATTGAAGAAAGAAGTCGCGCGCCGCGAGCTCGAGGCATTGCTGTCGGGCGAGGCCGACAAGTTCGATTCCTATCTCGAGGTGCACGCCGGAGCCGGCGGCACCGAGAGCCAGGATTGGGCGCAGATGCTCCTGCGCATGTACACGCGCTGGGCCGAAAAGCACGGCTTCAAGGTCGAGTACCTCGAAGAATCGCAGGGCGAAGAAGCCGGCATCAAATCCGCGACGATCCAGATCTCAGGCCATAACGCCTATGGCTGGCTGAAGACGGAAGCCGGCGTGCACCGCCTGGTGCGGATCTCGCCGTTCGATTCCAATGCGCGCAGACACACGTCGTTTTCGAGCGTCCAGATTTTTCCGGTCATCGACGACTCGATCAAGATCGAGATCAAGGAATCGGACGTGCGCACCGACACCATGCGCTCGGGCGGCGCCGGCGGCCAGCACGTCAACAAGACTGAATCCGCGGTGCGCCTGACTCACATCCCGACCGGCATTGCGGTGGTCTGCCAGGCCGGCCGCTCCCAGCACAAGAATCGCGCGCAGGCCTGGGACATGCTGCGCGCGCGCTTGTACGAAATCGAGTTGAAGAAGCGCGAAGAGAAAGCCGCTGCCGATCAGGCCGCCAAGACCGATATCGGCTGGGGCCATCAAATCAGGTCCTACGTGCTGCAGCCCTACCAGATGGTCAAGGACCTGCGCACCGGTGTGCAGACCTCCGACACCTCAGGCGTGCTCGACGGCGATCTCGACGAGTTCATGGCGGCAACGCTGGCGCAACGCGCCTTCGGTACGACGGCGGGCGAAGTTGAGGATGTAGACTAGCGAACGATCTTATTTCTTTGAGCATGATCGTTGCGAAAAGCCGGTGTCCACCGTTCCGGGGTCATGCTCCTAACCCGCGCTGAGACGCACACCCGCGCGCAGGAACTTTTGCGGATCGACCGCTTCGCCGTCGATGCGGGTTTCGTAATGCAGATGCGGCCCGGTCGAGCGGCCGGTCGAGCCGACCGCGCCGATGACCTGGCCAATCTTGATGACGTCGCCGACCTTGACGTTGATCTCGGAGAGATGGCCATAGCGGGTCGAGAGACCATTGCCATGATCGATCTCGACCATCCGGCCATAGCCGCCGGCCCAGCCGGAGGAGGCGACTTTGCCGTTGGCCGTCGCGCGGACGGGATCGCCGGTTGAAGCGCGGAAGTCGAGCCCAGTATGCATCGCCGGACGGCCGAGGAATGGATCGGAACGTACGCCGAAGCCGGACGTGAATTCGACTTCGCCGATCACCGGCTTGCGGTATGGCACCAGCGCCAGCGTGCGATTGAGCCGTTCGACCTGCGCGCGGCTGATATTGATGCGATAGAGCTGGCGCTCGAACGCACCGGCGTCGCCGGATAATTTCACCGGCACGAACGGCCCGCCCATCGGCGCGCGTGGGGTGGCAGCCTCGAGCTGGCCGAGATCGAGGCCGAGGTCGCTGATGACGCCGCGCATGCGCCGCGCGCGCGATTCGAGATTGTCTTCAAGCGAGGTGAGCGAGGCGAGCTGGCGCCGCTCGACCTGATCGAGCGAGTTCTGTAGCCGCACGATCACATTGTCGACGCCCTGGATCTTCGCCATCTTGGTCGCCGGCGCACTCGCAAGGACAGGTGCGCGCGATTCCAGCCGGGCCTCACGGTCGGGCGGCGCGACGAACACCGCCGTGTCGCTGATCGGTGAGGGTTTGGGAACGCCCGACGTGGTCGGCTCAGCCGCGGCGGCGCCACGCGAAGGCGCACGGATCGATCCCGTCACGTCCGACATGCCGCCGATCGCCGCCGCGCGCGATTCGAGCGTCGTCTGCCGGCGCATGATCTGGTCGAGCTTCTGGTCGAACTGTTCCTGATCCAGAAGTTGCCGGCTTGTCGCACGGTCGACCTTGGCGCGAAGTTCGGCGATCCGGTCCTCGTAGGCGTACTGCATTTCCGCCTGCCGGGCGATCAGCCGCGTCAGCACGTCGTCGCGAAAGGCGAAATAAGTGGCGGTCGCCGCCGACCACATCCCGAGTGCGACGACAGTACCGACCACGATCCAGAACGCCACCGGTCCGAAGCGGACTTGCTTGCCGGCATGCAGCAGCGTGTAGCCGTTTGCTTCGGGCGTGGTTGGCGGCGGACTGGCCGGTTGGCGGGCGTGCTGCGGCCGGGCTGGATCACTGGGCTGGCGAAACTCGGACTGATGACCGGAACGATACGACATCGGCACTCCCGCGCCGGTCGGAGACTGGTTCCTTGCGGCTAAATTGCGGGGGTGAATTTGGCCCGGTTATGGTTAATTTTTCGCGAATGCGCCTGTTTCTCGGCCCGATCCGGCCGTTTCAAGCCTCCTTGGCCGCCGCGAGTACCTCCTCGGCGTGACCATCGACCCTGACGTTGCGCCAGACCCTGACGATTCGGCCGTCCGCGCCAATCAGAACCGTGGTGCGAAGGATGCCTTCGAACGTCCGGCCATACATGGATTTTTCGCCCCACGCGCCATAGGCGCGGAGCATGTCGTGCTTCTCATCCGAAATGAGCGGTACCGATAGCTGATGTTTGTCCCGAAATGCCTCCTGCGCTTTCGGAGCGTCGCCTGATACTCCGATGACAGCGGTTCCGGCGGCGGCGAAAGCGTCGCTCAGTCGCGTGAAAGCGATTGCCTCTCGGGTGCATCCGGGTGTGTCGGCGCGGGGATAGAAGAACACGACGAGCTTTTGCCCGGCGTAATCTGAAAGCGATGCAGAATTTCCTCCGTCACGCGGCAGATGGAACGCGGGCGCCTTGGTGCCTTCCAGGGCCGATGGCGCGGCAGCCTTGCGATTCGGTTTCGCTGCGACGGACTTTGATGGTTTGGCCGCAGATCCGCGCAACGCTTTGGTTTGCCTGTTTTTTGAGTTCTTGGCGGATTTGGTTGCCGGCGGCCGGCCGGATTTCGTCGCCCGTTTGGCTGAGGCCTTCGATGTCGCAGCCTTTCGTCCAACTGCGGAAGGCTCACCGGATTTCTTGCGCGTTTTCTTGGACATACGCCTTCCTTTCGTCGCTTTCCGCAGATCAATCATTGCAGTATTGAAACAAAGCGTGCTGGATCTGTCACTCCTACCATGTTGCGGAGGTTTCGTTTACGGACGTCGGAACTGGAACGGCATTTGACTGCCGCCGGTCGATTCGGCCTTTTTGGACTATGCTCAAGAGGATTTCGACCCGCCATCCGCGCGCTGTCACGGACACAGCAAAGACAGTCGGGGTTGATCGCCCGGTTTTCGCGTCGAAGGGCGGCTTTTGCGAGGGCGGGAATCGACGGACTATTTGCAAATATCGGTTTTAGTGGCTTTGCGGATTTGGCTGTCGCTTAGAGGCCCTGGTGTAAAAGGGGCGGCGAGGTCAGGTCCCCACTGGGAAGAGGAGGGGTGAAATGCTGGCACGAGGAGCCTTCGTTGCCCATCCAGATCCGTCCATCGGCACCGGCAACGAGAGGCTATGGTAGGACACAAGTCGACCCAGAAACCCGCGCCGGCTGCTGACGCCCACCAATGGGACGGCGGCGACTGGCACGGGGAGCACGATGAAGCGGCCGGGCGCCGGGCGCGTCGGCTGCTGTCGCGGTCCAATTCCCGTTATTATCTCGTCACCGATCGCCTCGGCTCGATGCGGCGCCGGCTCATCGGCGGACGCTGGTTCTGGCGGCTCTCCATCGTCTTCTCCTCGCTTCTGGTGATTTTCGCCGCCTGCTTCGGCGGCCTGTGGTGGCGTCTCGGCGCCGGCCCCATCAATCTCGAGATGGCGACGCCGTGGCTCGCCGCGGCCATCGAGGACAATATCGGCCACGGCAACACCGTCGAGGTCGGCGGTACGCAGATCGAGCGCGCCGGGCGGATTCGTATCGCGGTGCGCATCCGCGACATCATCGTGCGGGACCGCGATCACGCGATCGTCGCGAGCGCGCCGAAAGCCGAAGTGAAGCTTTCGGGTTATGCGCTGCTGATGGGACGCCTGCGTGCGGAAAGCCTCAATCTGGTCGATGCCGAACTCAGCGTTCGCATCACGCCTGACGGCTACGTCACGGTGTCGACCGGCGACAATGCGCGGCCGCTCGCTACCGGCGTTGCTTCGAAAAAGGAAGCGGGTCTGCCGCCGACTTTTCCACGTCCGGTCACGCCGAACGCGCCTATGCCGCCGCCGGCGGACCCATCGGCGCCAGCCGCCGATAGCGCACAGGCCGGATTGCTGGCCGGACTCGACTGGCTCGACAGCCTCAGCCTGACCGGCCTTGACGGGCAGAACCTCAACGAGATCGGTTTGAAGAACGGCAGCCTCATCGTCGATGATCAGCAGCGCGGCAATAAGTGGAATTTCCAGAATATCTCGCTCAGCCTGCGCCGGCCGAGCGGTGGCGGCGTCGCGCTGAGCCTTGCCGAGGAGGGAACGCACGGCTGGTCGCTGCGCGTGACGGTCGGACCGTCTGCGAACGGCGTGCGGTCGGTAGACATCAAGGCCGACAAGGTGTCGACGACCAACATCCTGCTGGCGCTACGTCTCAAGGACCTGAACTACAGCGCCAACCTGCCGCTGAGCGGCGAGTTGAAGGGCGAACTCGGACGCGACGGCATACCGACCTATTTCCGCGGCAAGATCACCTCGGGCGCCGGAGAGATCGTCGACAGCGACACGCCGGAATATCCGATGGCCATCGATTCCGCCGAGGTCAATCTCGAATGGGACGCCAACAAGCGGGTTCTGGTCGCGCCCTTCAAGATCATTTCGGGCGAGAACCGGATCACGCTGCTCGCCCATCTCGAGCCGCCCAATGGCAGCATCAACGACTGGCAATTGGGTTTTTCCGGCGGCACGATCCTGCTCGCCGGCAATGACAGCGAGCCACCCGTTATCTTCAATCGCGTCGCCATCGGCATGCGCTTCGACACCGCAAAGAAACGGGTGCTGCTGACGCAAGCCGATTTCAGCAACGGTGAAATCGGCGTCGCCGGCACCGGCACTATCGACTATTCGGGCGAGCCGCGCCTGATGCTGGGATTTGCCGGCACGCCGATGTCGGCTTCGGCGCTCAAGCGGATATGGCCATCGCTGGTCGTTGCGGACGTTCGGCAATGGGTGGTCGAGCGGATCGAACGCGGCGCGGTTCAGCGTGTCGAGATCGGGGTCAATTCTCCGGTTCGCAACCTGTCGCGAAAAGGGCCGCCGATTCCCGACGACGGCCTTAACGTCAATATCGTCGCAAATGGCGTGACGCTGCGGCCGGTGGACGGTTTGCCGTCTATTCGCGATGCCGATCTCAAGGCGCACGTCACCGGGCGAACCGTCAGCGTCACCATCGGCCAGGGCGCAGCCGACACGCCGGCCGGCCGCAAGCTCACGGTTTCCGATGCGGCATTCGAAGTGGCGGACACGTTTCCAAAGCCCGTGCAGTCCAAGGTCAGATTCAAGATCGAGGGGCCGGTGCCCGCTGCTGCGGAAATCCTCTCCTCCGACAAGCTGAGCGATCTTTCCGCGAGCCTGATCGATCCGAACTCAAGCAAGGGCAATGCCTCCGCGATCGTGACGCTTGCGTTGCCGATCAAGCACGAGATCACGCGCGCGGACGTGACCTACAGCGTCACCGCCGATCTCGGCGGGTTTGCCGCCGACCGCCTGGTGATGAATCAGAAGCTCGAGGCCAACACGTTGAAGGTCGTCGCCAACAACCAGGGCTATCAGGTCAAGGGCGACGTGAAGATCAACGGACAGGCGGCATCGCTCGACTACCGCAAGCAGAACGAGGGCGACGCCGATATCAAGCTGCAGGCAACGCTCGACGAGGCGAGCCGCGCCCGGTTCGGCTTCGATCTCGGGCCGGCAGTGAGCGGCAACATTCCGGTCAAGCTGAGTGGCAAAATCGGCAGTGACAACAGCCGTCTTGGTATCGACGCGGACCTCACCCAACTCAGGCTCGACAATATCCTTCCGGGCTGGGTCAAGACGCAGGGCCAATCGACGCGCGCGACCTTCAACGTCGTGCAGAAGCCGCAATCGACCCGGCTGGAAGACATCGTGATCGAAGGCGGCGGTGCCTCGATCAAGGGATCGCTCGAAGTCGATCAGAACGGCGATCTCATGAACGCGAATTTCCCGACCTACGCGCCTTCCGAAGGCGACAAGGCCTCGCTGCGCGCCGATCGGGGGCCGGACGGTGTTCTCAAGGTCACCATGCGCGGTGACGTCTTTGACGGCCGCGGTTTTCTCAAGACCGCGATCTCCGGCCGCGAGGCCGACGCCAAGAGCAAGATGAAGACTGTCGACTTCGACATTGATATGAAACTCGGTGTCGTCAAAGGCTACTTCGGCGAGGCGCTTCGCAGCGTCGACGTCAAGATGTCGCGCCGCAACGGCGCGCTCAAGAACTTCACCTTTGCCAGCAAGCTCGGGCGCGACACGCCGGTGACCGCCGATTTGCGCCGCGGACAGGGGCGCGAAGTGGTTTATCTCGAGACCAACGACGCCGGCGCGCTGCTCCGCTTTACCGATACCTATTCCAAGGTCGTCGGCGGCCAGCTCCAATTGGCGCTGGACCCGCCCACCGCCGAGGCCAGCCCCAAGGAAGGGTTGCTTAACGTCCGCGACTTCACCGTCAAGGGCGAGGCCTCGCTCGACAAGCTGGCGGCTGGCGGCACGCCCGGCGCCGGGGGTGGCATCAGTTTTACGCGGCTGCGCGCGGAATTCGTGCGGCAAAGCGGTCAGCTCACGATCAAGGAAGGCGTGCTCAAGGGGCCGAGCATCGGCGGCACGATCGAAGGCAGCATCGATTATCCCGGCAATAAGGTGCGCATGAGCGGCACCTTCGTGCCTGTGTATGGGTTGAACAACCTTCTCAACAATGTGCCGGTCGTCGGCCTGTTCTTCGGCGGCAGCAATGAGGGTGTGTTCGGATTGACCTATGAGGTTGTCGGGACGCCGGACAAGCCCACACTGAACGTCAATCCGCTATCGCCGCTGCTCCCGGGAATTACCCGGAAAATCATGGATTTCAACACCGGCAGGCAGAACGGGGCCGAATTCCCGGCGAACTGATCCTGGCGCCTTGCGTTCAGCTGCGGAGCGCCGGTACCACCAGAAACGGGATCATGCCGAGGATAACGGCGATCAGGGCATAGACGATCAGCGGATTGTAACTATGGCTGAAGTCGTGGATCAAACCGCCGCTCCACGAGCCGAACGCCGATCCGAGCCCGCTGCCGATCGAAATGCTGCCATAGATCGTTCCGACGCGTTTGCCCTTGAACAGCTTCATCGCGGTTGCGGTCAGCAGCGGGCCGCGCGAGCCGATCATGCTGCCGAAGCAGATCACAAAGCCGGTCAGCACCCAGAAATTCGGATACCACTGTAGCAGCCAGAGCAGAAAGATGCCGAAGATCGAGGTCGCATAGGATGCGAGCACCGACGGCCTTCGTCCGATGATGCCGTCAAGCCAGGAGACGCCCAACATCCCGAACAGCAGCACGATGCCGGAAAAGCCCCAGGCGGTGGCGGCCTGCAGCGGCGGAAAGCCGACTTCGATCAGATAGGCGACGATCTGCGGCGTGATCGCGTACATCCCGATCGCGGTGAAAAAGAAGGTCCAGAACAACGCCCAGAAAGCGTGGTGACGCATCGCGCGGCCGACCGTCCAGCCCTCGTCGGTGCTATCCATCGTTGCTGCCTTGGTCAGATGCGGCTGGCCTTCGGCGAACAGCCGCCAGGGCAGGATCAAGAGCGGCACCAGCAGCAACAAAGCGCCGGTGCCGAAGATCCGGTAGGCGCCGCGCCAGCCGAAATGGTCGATCAGGACTTGCGAAGCCGGAAGCAGCACCAGCACGCCGGCGCCGGTTGCCGAATAGACCACGGCCATTGCGGTCGGCAGCTTCGGTCCAAACCAGCGGCCGAGCAAAATGGAGTTCGGCACGTTGCCGATCAGGGCAATGCCGAGACCGACGCAGATGCCGGTGCTGAACTGGATCTGCCACAGGCTGTGCGCATTGGCGGCGAACAGGAACGCGCCGCCAAACAGCAGCAGTCCGAGCGAATAGACGCTGCGCGGTCCGGAATAATCGAACAGGCGGCCGATCAAGGGCGAGGCGAGGCCGCCCGCCAGCGCGCTCAGCGAGTAGACCGAGACCACGGCGGCGCGGTCCCAGCCAAAGCTTTCCGAGATCGGCAGCAGGAAGACCGAAAAGCTCTCGCCGAGGCCGCGGCCGAGAACCGAAAGCACAAAGCACAGCGCGAGCACGCCGAGCGCGACGTGCACCGGCTTGGCCGGCGCGGCGGCTGTTTGCTCCCGTGGCGTCTCTTGATCCATTTAAGAGAATGGGAGCCTGTTTTGCGCCCAAAGCACAAGCGCGCCTTGGGAATGCGCTTATGCGGGCTTGAGCAGGACGTGGCGCTTCTTGCCAAAGGAGAGTTTGATCACGCCTTCTTGCGTCAGCTCGGAAGGCTTGAGCAGCATCTTCTCGTCGGTCACGGCGACGTCGTTCACGCGCAATCCGCCACCCTTGATCTGACGCCGCGCTTCGCCGTTCGAGGCCACAAGGCCGGCCTTGACGAAGGAGGCGAGCACGCCGATGCCGGCCTCCAGTTCACCGCGCGGCACTTCGACCGTTGGAAGATTCTCGGCGATTGCGCCTTCCTCAAAGGTCTTGCGCGCGACGTCGGCTGCCTGCCGTGCGGCTTCTGCACCGTGAAGCAGCGTCGTGGCCGCGTCTGCCAGCGCCTTCTTGGCCTCGTTGATCTCGGCGCCTTGAAGTTTGGCGAGCGTGTCGATCTCGCTCATCGGCAAGGTCGTGAACAGTTTGAGGAACCGGACGACGTCGGCATCTTCGGTGTTACGCCAGTACTGCCAGAAATCGTAGGGCGAGAACTGGTCGGCGTTGAGCCAGACCGCGCCTTGCGCCGTCTTGCCCATCTTGGCGCCCGAGGCGGTAGTGAGCAGTGGCGTCGTCAGCGCGAACAGTTGCGGCGTGCCCATGCGGCGGCCGAGGTCGACGCCCATGATGATGTTGCCCCACTGGTCCGAGCCGCCCATCTGCAAACGGCAACCGGTGCGCCGCGCCAGTTCGACGAAGTCGTAGGCCTGACAGACCATGTAGTTGAATTCGATGAAGCTCATCTCCTGTTCGCGTTCGAGCCGCAGCCGCACCGAATCCAT
>NZ_DASSRP010000127.1:0-2889 GCF_035701725.1 Bradyrhizobium sp. | reverse complement strand
AACCCGCGGCTTCGGGTCGATGCCATCATCGCCGAGCCGATCCGCGCCTTCGAGCTTCTGAAAAGCGAAGCTGATATTCGCGCCCGCGTCGGCGAATTGCTCGGCCTGGTCGGCCTGCATGCCGACGATGGCTGGAAATTTCCGCATGAGTTTTCCGGCGGCCAGCGCCAGCGCATCGCGATCGCGCGCGCACTGGCGTCCGAGGCCGAATTCATCGTCTGCGACGAGCCGACCTCGGCGCTCGACGTTTCGGTTCAAGCGCAGATCCTCAACCTGATGCGCGACCTGCAGGACAAGTTCGGCCTCACCTACCTCTTCATCAGCCACAATCTCGCGGTCGTCCGCCACATGGCAAATCGGATCGGGGTGATGTATCTCGGCCGCGTGGTCGAGATCGCGCCATCGCGCCAGTTGTTCGATGCGCCGAAAATGCCCTACACCAAGATGCTATTGGGCGCGGTTCCCGACCTTGCAATGTCCGGGCGCCAGCGCATCCCGGTAAAGGGCGAAATTCCGAACCCGATCAATCCGCCGTCGGGATGTTCCTTCAACCCCCGCTGCCCTCTGGCCTTTGATCTTTGCCGCCGCGAGGCGCCAAGGCTGATCGAGGGGGTGGCCTGCCATGCCGTTAACAGTCCCGCGGAAGCCGCCATCGGCGTATGATCACAGCATCGGTAACGCCGGGCTGCCAGTTGGCAGAGCCCTCCGGCTGTGGTCAATTGCCGCCCCATTCATAAGAAACGTCAAAAAGCACGGATAAGCCCATGAGCCATATCAATCCCGATCCCTTCACCACCCGCCCCGAGATCGAGGGCATGTTCGGCGTGGTGACCTCGACCCACTGGATCGCGACCGCCGTTGGCATGGGTATCCTGGAAAAAGGCGGCAACGCCTTCGATGCAGGCGTCGCGACCGCATTCACCTTGCAAGTGGTCGAACCGCATTTGAACGGCCCCGGCGGCGACGTGCCGATCATCGTGCATGACGTCAAGCGTGGCCGCGTCGAGGTGATCTGCGGCCAGGGCCCCGCGCCAGCGCGGGCCACCATCGCCCATTACAAGAGCGAAGGGCTGGAAATGGTGCCTGGCACCGGCCTGCTCGCGGCCTGCATTCCCGGAACGTTCGAATCCTGGATGCTGCTGCTCCGTGACTACGGCACCATGCGGCTCCGGGACGTGCTGGAACCGGCCATCGCTTACGCCCGCGACGGCTATCCGTTCCTGGAACGCGCGGCAGCTACCGTCAAAACCGTCGAACAACTGTTCCGGAAATACTGGACCACCTCGGCTGCGGTATATCTCCCGAACAACGAAGTGCCGAAGCCCGGCGTGATCTTCACCAATCCGAAGCTTGCCGAAACCTATACGCGCATCCTTAAAGAAGCGGAGAGCGCCGGCGGCAATCGCGAGGCGCAGATCGAAGCCGCGCGCAAGGCATGGTCGAAAGGCTTCGTCGCCGAGGCCGTCGACAGGTTCTGCCGCACCCAGGAAGTGATGGACGTGTCGGGGTCGCCGCACCGCGGCGTGTTGTCGGCCGACGACATGGCGAAATGGCAGCCGACCGTCGAAGCTCCGCTGACCTACGACTACGGCCGCTATACCGTTTGCAAGGGGGGCGTCTGGAGCCAGGGCCCTGTGATGCTGCAACAGTTGGCGTTGCTCAAGGGCTTCCAGCTCGATGGACTCGATCCCACGGGGCCCGAATTCATCCATACCCAGATTGAATGCGCCAAGCTCGCTTATGCCGACCGCGAGAAGTTTTACGGCGATCCGAAGTTCACGGAGGTCCCGATCGCAACGTTATTGTCGGATGCCTATAATGACGAACGGCGCAAGTTGATCTCGGACAAGGCTTCGCTCGATTTTATCCCCGGTTCGGTCGAAGGCTTTGGCGGCGTGGTAAGACTCCGCCGCCAGGAAGGCCAGCGCGAAGCGGTCGGCGCGATGGGCGCGGGCGAGCCCACTGTCGGGCGTTTCGGGGAAGTCCGCGGCGACACCGTCCATTTCGACATCATCGATAAGGCCGGCAACATGATCTCGGCGACGCCCTCCGGCGGTTGGCTGCAATCCTCGCCCGTGATTCCCGAACTCGGCTTTTGTCTCGGCAGCCGCGCGCAGATGTTCTGGCTGGAGGAAGGCCACCCGGCCTCGCTCGCGCCGGGCAAGCGCCCGCGCACCACGCTCTCGCCGACGATGGCCTTGCGCGACGGCGAGCCATACCTGTCATGGGGCTCGCCCGGCGGCGACCAGCAGGATCAATGGATCACGCAATTCTTCCTGCGGCATGTCCATGCGAAAATGAATCTGCAGGAGGCGATCGACGCGCCGGCCTGGCACTCCGAGCATTTCCCGATCTCGTTCTGGCCGCGCACCGCGCGTCCCGGCGTGATGGTGGTGGAAAATCGCGTGCCCAAGGCCACGATCGATGACTTGCGCGAGCGCGGACATATCGTCGAGGTCGGCCCGGATTGGTCCGAGGGCCGCCTCACCGCTGCCTCGAAAATCGGGGTCCGCCGCCGCGCCGCCGCCAACGCCCGCGGCATGCAGGGTTACGCCGCCGGACGCTAGTGCAGCGAATTTGAAGTTCCTATCAGTGTGGCCGCAAGTTCGTCATAGGATCTTCAAATTCAAAGCCGCACTAGAATTAATAAGTTGCTAGAGCTCCTTTGATTCCGAAGTTCGCATCAGAGGTCGCCGCGATAGCCTGCGAACTTCGGAATCGGAGCGCTAGGCGCATGACCTGGTCGACCATTGCCAAAGACAATGCCACCGGCCAGATCGGAATCGCAGTCGCCACCAAATTCTTCGCGGTCGGCTCGCGCGTGCCGCATATCGCGGCCGGACTTGGCGGCATCGCGACGCAGGCGCTGGTCAATCCCTATTACGGGAT
>NZ_DASSRP010000126.1:0-15519 GCF_035701725.1 Bradyrhizobium sp. | reverse complement strand
AAACGCCGCGTCGACAAGACCTTGGGGAGCTGCCCATTCGCAATAGAACCTCGTCCTGCTGAATTCGTCGAAGGACATGAATTCAGAGCCCGCATGCACCTCTTCGACAGGACAAAATACCTGAAACGGTTGTAGCGGATTCAGCGGCAGGTAGGTTTCGAAATAGCTCCGCTCCCATTCAGGAGAGATGCCGACCTGAGAAAAGAAGTTTCCCACTGGTCGGACCGAATCGTGCCAATGGATGGTGGCCACTTGACCGCCAACAAATGAGCGGGCGCTTTCGAGCGCTTCTCTCCACCGACCTGGGTCAAGGGCGGCGTCGTAAAAGCTACCTATCAGCGTGGAAAGATGTTCGTTTTCCAAGGGACAATAGACAAAAAATAGCGAATTATGCAGGCTCTATCGAAGCTGACGCACTTCTTGTGCGTTCGCAACACCAAATTTTCGCCGTCGTGCAACTTTGTGTCCGGGCGCCCGGATAGGCAGGCATTCGTGGAGAGCTGCCAGCGTCTCCAGCCGAAGCTAATTGCTTCGGGTCAAAAGGCAAAATCGGAGTTCTCGATGCTCAGTTGACGTCTGTTCAATTCGAGATTGTCGAGCCCGCATCGCGCATGCCGATCGCATGCGCACTGTTTGTTTGCTAACGCCTATTCGAAGTATACACGCAGCTGCCTGTCACAATTCTCTCCGCGCGTTTGCCAGGCAAAGACGAAGACGGCGTGCCATTGGTTCAAGAGCAACAACAATTTTGGCTCTCTCATCCAATTGGAGGAGGCGCGGCGCCGTCGAAAATCGTAGACGCTTGTCCGAGGGAGCAGCTCCGGCGGGAGTAACGATTTCTCACGTCCGCGCGGTAGGGGAGCAACGTCGTGGCTTTACGTCGCATTCAACGGGCGCGTTGCGCGCACGCCGCAGCACGACTGCTCGCGCCAGACGAGAACCGACCGGACCTTGCAACGAGCCGTCGCTTCGCGTTCTGAAATTTGTTGCGCGACTTTAGTCTAATAATTTTACGTTCGGCGGATTTCAGCGCGGTACCAAAGGAGTGAAATTCATTTAGAAAACAGGAGCATTGCAGTGACATATCGTCTCCTCCGTCTAATTGCTTGTATTGCAACCCTTTCGGCCGCCTGCATCGCTACAACTACAAGTTATGCCCAGACCGATCCGGGCGTACGAGGCGGTTTGCAAAATACCGGTGGCGGCCTGCAGGCGCAGGGAAAGAAAATACCGCCTCCGCCGCTGATCGGCCCAAGCCCCTCCGAAGCCGCCATTACCGATAACGAGAAGGCCTTGTTCTATGAGGGCATTCTTCGCGCTGGCCAGCTGGAATCGACCTGCGATAACTGCGCGATGGTAACAGATGGCTCCCCTGCGATCAGAAACCCGAACAATGGATTGAGGGAAGCCGATCCGATTTTTCCGCAGTTCACGACCAACTCAAACGGGTTGGGTGCGCGCCACAATGCGGATCAGTGCTTTGCCTGTCATGCCCAACCGACATTCGGCGGATCAGGCGGATTCCTGGTTCCGAATCCGGTTCAAGTCGCGCAGGGTCTGCCGGCGCGGCCACCAGAAAATCCGCAATTCAATTTGATCCCGCATCGTTTCGGCAAGCAGAACGTTGTACCGAGCTTTGAGCTGCAATACGGACCGATCCGCGAGGTTCGGTTCATCCACAAGGTGGACGCCAACGGCGACTTCATTCACGACACCAACGGAAATCCGATCCCTGACGGCGGCGTGCATCAGCTCTGGACGGTCAGAGGCATTCAGGGCGACCAGACCATCTCGTCGTGCAGCCTTGTCCAGCCGGACTTCGAGAAGCAAGTGCGACAGCACAACGTCGCCTTCAGGATTCCGTTGCAGATGCTCGGCCTTGGCTTGATCGAATCGATCCAGGACCGCGAGATCTTGAGCCATCAGGCTGCAACGGCGTCGGCGCGCGCCGCACTCGGTATCGCCGGACGTCCCAATCGCAGCGGCAACGACGGCACCATCACCCGCTTTGGCTGGAAGGCGCAGAACAAATCCATCACGATGTTTGCCGGTGAGGCTTACAACGTCGAAATGGGCATCACCAACGAGCTGTTCCCAACTGCGACCGAGGAAGACCCGAACTGCAACGGCGCGAACAAGCCGGAACCAAATGACGTGACGCGCACCGAGAACAACGACCGGATCAACCAGTCCTTCCACAATCCGCTCCACATCCTGGCGGACTGGATGGAATTCCAGGTCATGATGCGGTTTACCGACGGGCCGCGGCCTGAACCATATCCGAGCCGAAGCGCAATCCGGGGCAAGCAGGTGTTCAGTGACATCGGCTGCGCGCTCTGCCACACGCCGACAATGCAAACGGCACCGGTCATGAACAGCGCGGTGCTGCAGGACCGGCCGGTGAATCTATACTCCGACATCCTGCTGCACGACATGGGTACGGGTCTTGCTGACGGCGTCAGCCAGGGTCAGGCCGGCCCACGCGAGTTCCGCACCACGCCGCTTTGGGGCGTCGGCCAGCGGATATTCTTCCTGCACGATGGCCGGACCAATGATTTGCTCGTGGCCATCGCGGCGCATGCATCGAATGGTTCGGAGGCGAATGCGGTCATCGACGCATTCAACAGCCGGTCGAAGGCGGATAAGCAAGCCGTTCTGGATTTCCTGCGCTCGCTCTAATCGAAGCGAGGGGCCCGATGTGTTTCCGCGCATCGGGCCTCGAAGCCTTAGTACCGATATGCGGATTGACAAGATCGCGTTGATTTTTGCGTTTGCAGCCCTCTCTGCGGCCGCAGGCGTTGACGCCGCGTCAGCGGACGAGCCGGTGTCGTATGGCTTGATGGTCCCATCTTTCCGAGAGCCGGGAGGAGGCAGGCCGGTTGTGGGACAAAGCGATGGCGTTGTGCTTCCCGCCAACCCGCTATGGGCAGTTCGGCTCGACGCTCTGTCGGCGACTCGTGATCGCCCGATCTTTTCGCCGTCACGCCGCCCACCCGCGCCGCCCCAGATGTTGCTGGCGCCGCCGCCACCTCCACCCAAGCCGGTCGCCGCGCCGCGCGAACCGGACCGCCCTCCGCTTGCGCTCCTCGGAACGATCGTCAGTCCGTCGCATCAGATCGCGATCTTTCGAGAAGAAGCAACCAGCGAAACGACGCGGCTCAAGGCCGGCGACGACTACAAAGGCTGGTCCTTGCGCTCGATCATGGCCGGAAAAGTGGAGTTCGAAGGCCCTCGCCGCGGTGCGGTGCTTGAGTTGCCTCAACCTCAGACCGCCTCGACACCTGAAGCGGCTCCGACGTCCGACGCCGAACCTCCGGCGCGGCACCGCAAACGATGAGTGGATGGCGGCCTCAACTAGAGCTCCGATTCCGAAGTTCGTATCATACTGCGCGCCCAAGTTTACGAACTTCGGAATCAAAGGAGCTCTAGCAACTTATTGATGCTAGTGCGGCTTTGAATTTGAAGTTCCTACGATGGACTCGCGGCGAACCGTAGGAACTTCAAATTCGTCGTACTAGTGAACCGATGACGGCGGCTCGACCGTTTCGGTAAAGCCGGCCTTCAGTTCGGCATCCGCGGCCGGCACGTCGATGCCACCGACCCAGCGTCCCACCACCAGCGTCGCAATGATGTTGGATGTCAGATTGGTCGCGGCGCGCATCTGCGCCATGAAACGGTCGGCCCCCAACAAGAGCGCAATGCCGGCGACCGGCACCGCATCGACCACCGGAAGCGTAGCAGCAAGCGCGATGAACCCGCCGCCGGTGACGCCAGCGGCGCCCTTGGACGTGAACAGCATCACGAACAGCACGCTCAACTGATGCCAGATCGTCAGTTGGACGTTGAAAGCATGCGCCAGGAACAAGACCGACATCGTCATGTAGATCGCGGTACCGTCCATGTTCAGCGAGAAGCCGCCCGGCATCACCAGGCCCACGACTTCCTTGGACACGCCAAGCGTCTCGAGCTTCTGCATCGAGCGCGGCATCATGGTCTCCGCCGAGGTCGCGGCGAACACGAACAGGATCTCGTCCTTGAAATAGTTCAGGACGCGGCCGATGCCGAAACCGGACAGCCGCAGGAAGGCACCGAGCACGATCAGCACGAACAGGATGCTGACGATGTAGACCGCGGCAACGAGCTGGCCGAGGTCGAGCAAGGTGCGCAGACCGTATTTTCCGACCGTGAAGGCCATGGCGCAGAAGGCGGCGACCGGCGCGAAATACATGATGATCCGCACCATGCCGAACAGCGCTGCCGCCGCCGATTCCATGAACAGCACGACCGGCTTGCTGCGATCCTGCACGAGGCTGAGGCCAAGCCCGAGCAAGAGCGCCACGAAAAGCACCGGCAAGATGTCGCCTTTGACGAAGGGCTCGACAAAGGAATTCGGAATGATGTTCAGAAAGAACTCGGTCAGGCCCGCGTCTTTGGCGACCTTGGTGTAGGCCTCGACCGCTTTGGGGTCGAACGCGGCCGGATCGGCATTGAGCCCGGTTCCGATTTTCCAGACGTTACCGACCACCATTCCGACGACCAGCGCCAAAGTCGAAGCCACCTCGAAATAGATCAGCGCCTTGACACCGACATTGGCGACGTGGCGAATGTCGCGCATTTTCGCGATGCCGAGCGCAATCGTGGTGAAGATGATCGGCCCGACCACGACCTTGATCGCCTTCACGAAGGCATCGCCGAACGGCTTGAGACCGACCGAGAAGGCGGGTGCGACGTAACCGAGCGCCGCGCCGAGCGCGACCGCGATCAGCACTTGGACATAGAGCTTGCGGTAAAAAGGTAGGTTCGATGTGGCCGCTCCGGGGGCGCGAGGCGACGCCAGCTCGGACGGCGGACGGTCGATCTCGAATGCGGTCATCGATTTCCTCCGCGTGGCCGCCGCGAGCCGATCCGGGCCGGCAAGCCTTAGCTTCCCGCTGGCGCTAACCCGCCGCGCTATTCCGCGGCGACGCGATTGAGCGCGGCGTGGCCGTGAGTCTTGACCACGACCTTGATCGCATCCTCGATGCGCTCGCGGGCGTATTTCAGCGCGGTCGGCAGATCTTCCAGCGCAAAGGTGTGCGTGTGCACCTTGGTCGCATCGAAGCGCTTCTGCGCCATAAACGCCTCGGCGCGATGGGTCGCGCTTTTGCCTTCGCCGCGGATGCCGTAGACGTAGATGTTGTTACGCACGATATGCGCGATGTCGACCTCGGCGGGCTTGCCCGGAAAGGCCGCGAGACAGATCCGGCCGCCGCGGTTGACCATGCGTGCGGCTTCGTTGACGGCTTCCGGCGCGCCGGAGCATTCGACGACATAATCGACGCCCTTGCCGCCGTTGAGCTTGCGCACGGCCGCGACCGGGTCTTCCTTCTTGGCGTTGATGACGTAATCGGCCCCCAGTTCCTTGCCGATCTGAAGGCGGTTGTCGCGCGTGCCGGTCAGGATCACCGGATGGGCGCCGAGCGCCTTGGCCACCGCGACGCCGAGCAAGCCGATCGGGCCGGGACCGGTCACCACCACGCTCTCGCCCGCGACGAGGCCGCCGAGTTCGGTCAGGCCATACATTGCCGTGCCCGCCGTGACCACCAGCGTCGCCTCCTCGTCCGACATCTCGTCGGAAATCGGCACCAGCGTGTTGATGTTGTTGACGGCGTATTCGGCAAAGCCGCCGTCGGTCGTAAAGCCGTTGGCGCGGTGCCCCTTGTCGACATCGCCATAGTTCAGGCCGTAATTGTGACAGGCCGTGTACATGCCCTCGCGACAACGCTTGCACTGGCCGCATCCGGCGTGGATCTCGACGGTGACGCGCTGGCCGATCCTGTATTCGTCGACCCCCTGCCCGAGCGCGACGACGGTGCCCATATATTCGTGGCCCGGCGTGAAATTCTTGTTGAACGGCAGGCCTCCTTGGATCATCGCCGGCGGCCCGTGATGGATGATTTCGAGATCGGTCGCGCAGATCGCCACTGCATCGATGCGGACGAGAACCTCGGCGCGCTTGGGCATCGGCACCGGCTTTTTGGTCAGCGTCAGCTGGTCGGGATCGCCGAGCACCCAGGCCCGCATCATTTCCGGAATCGGAAAATCGGGCGAGGTCTTGACGTGATCGGCCTTGGACATGAATTCACTCCCAGATGTTCTCGTTATTCTGCCGCCATCGTCTTGGCTGACGTCCGCAGGATGGCGCCGGGGGCGCCAAGCTCGGACGACAATTCGTCGGCCGCGGCAACCAGGTGCGCCCTGAGCTGGTCGATATAGTCGTCGGTGGCGCGAAACGCCGGCGACGACACGCTGATCGAGCCGACCACCGCACCGGCATGATCGCGAATGGCGGCGCCGAGGCAAATGACGCCGGGACGGAACTCTTCGCGGTCGAGCGCATAGCCGCGGCGGCGCGTCAGCCGCATCTCTTCTTTCAGCGCTTCGATATCGGTGATGGTGTGCGGGGTGAAGGCAGTCAGGCCCTTGTCGGCGACGATGCGGTCGAGTTCATTCGGCGGCAACCAGGCCAGGATGGCCTTGCCGGTTGCGGTCGCATGCGCCGCGCTCGAATAGACGCCGAGGCCGGCATCGACACGGACCGGATGACGTGACTCCCGGCGCAGCACGTGCACCAGATTGGTGTCCTGCATGATCGCAAGCTGGACCGCTTCCTTGGTCTGATCGTTGAGGCGGTCGAGAAAGGCTTGCGCGCGCCGCGGCAAATCCACCTGCCGCAGACAGGCGGCGCTGAGGTGAAGTATCCGCGATCCCAGAATGTAGCTGCGGCTGTTGGCGCCGCGGGCGACATAACCCCAATTGTGCAGGGTCGAGATCAGGTGATGGCAGGTCGAAACGTTCAACCCAGCGGTCGCTGCGATTTCGGTCAGCTTGGCTTCGCCGCCCGCATCTGCCATCACGTCGAGAATGAGGAAGGCGCGATCCAGCGCCTGGATGCCGCCGTGATCTCTTCCGATCGGCGGGCGGGCGGGCATCACGCCTCGCCTTTCGTTTGCACTTTCGGACGCCATGGGCCCTCCCCCGGCAGTTATTTTCCGCAATAGGGCCCGAACTGACGGCTGATGGCAACATTAATTTTCACATCGCGACGATCAATTTCATTATATGAAAATCTATGACGAACGTCTCTTTATTATAGTCGACTTTGCATTCGACACCGCCGTCCGCCTCAGCGAGGTAATGCCGTGCCGGCGTTCATCCATTCGAGCCCTGTGCAAGGGCGATCAAGCTCGCCCTGGGCGCAAGAACGGCAGGAGCAACTCGATCTCCGATGCTATCGGAGAATGAAGCGGGAAGAGCGCCGCGCGTCAGAATGCGACGCGCAAGCCGCCCTTCGCGGTCACGACCTTGCTTTCGTCGGACAGGATCGCATTCACTTCGGCAATCGAGCAATAGGCGGTCCTTGGTCCGATCAATCCGGCCGCTTGCACACGAGATCGATCTCGATCAGCGCATCGTAGGCAAGACCGGTGACGCCGACGCAGGTGCGCGCCGGCAAGCGGTCGGCGGGAAAATAGCTGCGATAGGTCTCGTTCATCGCGGCGTAGTCTTCCTTGAAGCGCGTGATGTAGACGCGCGTCATCACGACATGCTCAAGACCGAGACCAAGACCCGCAAGCACGCGTTTCAGATTGGCCATCACCGCATGGGTCTGGGCGACGATGCCGTCGGGCAACACGCCCGGCGTCCCCGGGCGATCGGGCATCTGCCCCGTGACGAACACAAAGCCGTCGGTCTCGACGGCGTGGCTGAATGGCGCCACCGGCTTCGGGCCGTCTGGAATCATGTGAAATTTCACGGCGCTCACCTCCCCTAATGCGGGGTCGATCAGACAATCGACGATGTTCTTGCACAAGGCGGCACGGGCACCCAAGCCACGATTTGCCGGCATAGGTAGCGGCCAGCCGTGCACCAAATCGGGCGCTGGCTGCCGATAATTTAGTCACGCCAATGCCCTGCGATGGGATACTTGATTGATGGTTTATCCCCGGAGAGCGCGAGAAATGAGCAGTTGGCTGAGGATGGCCGCCACGGCCCTGATGTTGAGTTCGGTTGCGGCGCCGACCCGCGCCGAGGCGCCCGTGACCAGGATCAAGTTCACGCTCGACTGGAAAATCCAGGGCATTCATGCCTGGTTTTACTGGGCGAAGGCCAAGGGCTACTTCAAGGCCGAAAATCTCGATGTCACCATCGATCAGGGCGAAGGCTCGGCCGCGACCGTGACACGTATCCTGTCCGGCGCTTACGATGCCGGCTTCGGTGACATCAACGCGATCATCCAGAACGCCGCAACGCGACCGGCGGAAACCCCTCGCATGGTCTACATGATCTACAGCAAGGCGCCGTTTGCCCTGCTCACCAAGGCCGGTGGGCCGCTAACGTCGCTAAAGGATCTGCCGGCAACAAGGATCGGCGCGCCTGCCGGCGCAGCGGCGCTCAAATTGTTGCCGGTGCTTGCCAAGAACAATGGGATCGATCCGGCGGGCCTCACCATCACGCAGGTGGCGCCGAACCTCCAGGAGCAGATGTTGCTGCAAGGCCAGGTCGATTGCATCGCCGTGTTCAGCGCGACCAGCTACATGAACCTGGTGTCGCTCAAGCTCGATCCGGACAAGGATTTCCGCTGGTTCTTCTATTCCGATCACGGCATCGATCTCTATTCGAACGGCATCATGGTCTCGCCAAAGCTAGCGCAGGAAAAGCCGGAGGCCGTCAAGGGCCTGCTGCGGGCGATCAACCGCGCCATCCGCGAGACCATCGCCGATCCACAAGCCGCCATCGACCTGCTTGCGACCGAAGAGCCGCTGTTGAAGAAGGACATCGAGCTGCGACGCCTGGGCTATGTCTACGGCTCGCTGATCGATACGCCGGAAGCGCGGCAGCTCGGACTTGGCGATGTGAACGACGAACGGCTGAAATCGTCGATCGCGATCGTCGCCTCCGCCTTCGACCTTGCGAAACAGCCGGACGCGGCGCAGGTTTTCGATCGGAGTTTTCTGCCGCTCAAAGCCGAGCGGTTGCCCCCGGCCATTCACTAAAAGCGGAACGCTCGCGATGCGCCAGATCGACTGCACCCATGTGCTCACCGGCAACAGCGTTGCGAACCACCACACGATCGAAATCGACGGCGAACGCATCAGCGCGCTTCGTCCCGGCGCTGGAACATCGAAGCCGCGCCTTCTCGCCATGCCCGCGCTGGTCAATGCGCACGATCATGGCCGTGCGGTGCGCACCAGTTCGATCGGCGCCGGCGGCAAGCCGCTGGAGACCTGGCTGCAATACATGGCGATGTTTCCGGCGGTCGATCCCTATCTCGCCGCCGCGGTCTCGCTCGGCAACAGCGCGCTTGGCGGCGCCGGTATCGTCATGATGCACTACACGCGCGCGCAAGGCTTTACGGATTTGCCAACGGAAGTCGCGGAAGTGGCGCGAGCCGCGCGAGACGTCGGGGTTCGCGTCGGCTTTGCGGTCTCGATGAAGGACCGCAACCCGATCGGCTATGGACCGCCCGAACCGTTGCTCGAGGCGCTGCCGAAAGCGGCACGCGATGAAATCACGAGCCGCTTCGTTCGTCCGCCGCTGGCGCCAACGGACTACCTCAAGCTGGTCGACGATGTCGCCGCGGCGGCCGAGGGTCCGACCTTCAACGTGCAATATGGTCCGAATGGCGTGCAGTGGTGCAGCAATGCGCTGCTCGAGGCGATCGCGGAAGCCTCCGCGCTGTCCGGCCGGCGCATCCACATGCATCTCCTGGAGACCCGCTATCAGCGCGGCTATCTCGATCAGCTCTATGGCGGCGACGTCGTCAAATTCCTGGATTCGATCGGGCTGCTCTCACCGCGGCTGACGCTGGCGCATTGCGTCTGGACGCGGCCGGACGAACTTGAACTGCTCGCCGCACGCGGCGTCACCATCTCGACCAATTCAAGCTCGAACCTGCGTCTGCGTTCGGGCATCGCGCCCGCCGCCAGGATGCTCGGCTGCGGTTGCCGCGTCGCGATGGGCATCGACGGCGGCGCGCTCGATGACGACGACGACATGCTGCGCGAGCTTCGTCTCACCCATCTGTTGCATCTCGGTTCAGGTTTCACGCCAAAGGTCAGTGAAAGCGACATGCTGGCGGTCGCGGCCCAAACCGGCCGGCTGTCGGTGACGAATTCGCCCGAGGGCGGCATCATCGAAGCTGGCGCGCCGGCCGACCTCTTGCTGCTCGACTACGACGCGCTCGATGACGATCATCTGCGCGACGACCTCGATCCGGTCGACATCGTATTTGCGCGAGCGAATGCGCGGCACATTTCCGAACTCATCGTCGCCGGACGCACGGTGGTGCGCGAGGGCCGCGTGCTCGGCATCGACCTCGAAGCCGCGCGGCGCGAAGTGCTGCTGCGCATGCGCGAGGGCCAGCCGGCGATGGCGCAGCTTGCGGCGGCGCTGCCGCAGCTCGACCGCGCCGTCGCCGCGCAGATGGAGCGCCAGTTCAGCTGCACCTGAGACGTGCGCTGCAAGCCACCTGACATCGCGGAACTCTGAACGCTGGATAAGCCTGCCCCCGTGGGAAGCGCCGGCCGCGCCCGCTTGTAGAAATGTCACTAATATGTCAGACATATACAAAAATCATATTCAGGGAGGGGTTGATGAGCACTTTGACAACCGGCGGCTCGATCGAATTATCGAGTTCGGCAGCGGCCGGCGCCGCCGGCGCCGCGCAAACCACTGCCATTGCGGCGCGGCTGGAGCGGTTGCCGCTGACGTCCTATCAGCGCGGGCTGTTTGCCATCATCGCCACCGCCTGGTTCTTCGACAGCATGGATTTGGGCGCACTGACGTTCGTGCTCGGCCCGATCCGTCAGAGCTTTGGGCTTTCGACCTCCGAGGCCGGCCTGCTCTCCAGCATGAGCTTTCTCGGCATGTTTCTCGGCGCAGGATCCGCGGGCCTGCTCGCCGATCGTTTCGGCCGCACGCGGGTGTTTCAGGTCAGCATGATCTTCTGGGGCCTCGGCAGCATTCTCTGCGGCCTGTCGCCGACGGTGCAGACGCTGGCGGCAGCGCGCGTGCTGCTCGGCTTCGGCATGGGCATGGAATTCCCGGTCGCCCAATCGATGGTGTCGGAAATCATTCCGGCCGGACAGCGCGGCAGATATATCGCGCTGCTCGAGGGCTTCTGGCCGCTCGGCTTCATCGCCTCTGGCTTGCTCGCTTTCGCCGTGCTGTCGGTCGCCGACTGGCACTGGGTGTTCATCCTGCAGGGCATCCCTGCCATCTTCGTGCTGATCGTGCGCCGCTATGTGCCGGAATCGCCGCGCTGGCTTGCAAGCCATGGCGACGCCGCCGGCGCCGAACGCGTGATGTCAGAGATCGAAGCCAAAGTGTCGGAGCGCCTTAACGGCGCGACGCTGCCCGCGCCCGCTCCCGAAAAGATCGAGGTGCGCGTGACGCAAGGACTGGCGACACTGTTTTCGCCCGGCTATAGCCGCCGCACCGTGATGCTGTGGTGCCTGTGGTTCTTCGCGCTGCTCGGCTTCTATGGGCTCACCACCTGGCTCGGCGCACTGCTGCAGGCCAAGGGCTTTCCGGTGACGAAATCGGTCTACTACACGATCCTGATTTCGCTCGCCGGCATTCCAGGCTTCCTGACTGCAGCCTGGATGATCGAAGCCTCGGGGCGCAAGGCGACGTTGATCGCGACGCTCTTGGGCGCGGCGATCTCCTGCTACTTCTACGGCGGCGCCACCGACCAGACGCAACTGATCATCGCCGGGCTGTGCATGCAGTTCTGCTCCTTCGGCATGTGGTCGGCACTCTATGCCTATACGCCCGAGCTCTACCCCACCCATGTGCGGGCGACCGGCACCGGCTTTGCCTCGGCGGTCGGGCGGATCGGCTCGCTGATCGGGCCGTCGCTGATCGGCTTCATCCTGCCTGCCGCCGGGCAATCGGGCGTTTTCGCGCTCGGCGCCGGCGCGTTCACGCTCGCAGCCCTGGTCGTGCTGGTGCTCGGCGAAGAGACCAAGGGACGCACGCTGGAGAGCATCTCGCACCAGTAGAACGCGGCGGCCGCATGGATTGACCTTGTGGCCGCCGGTGAAATATCCCTCTTAACTAGTGGAGTGGATTTGACATTCGCCCCTCGCCTGGCCGCAAACTCGTAAGGCGAATGTCAACTCCTGAACTCCACTAGATACTTATATTTGCCAGTGGTCCTTTGATTCTAACATTCGCAAAAGCGCCTGCTGAGAAGGGGTGCGAATGTTAGAATCGGACCGCTAGTGCGAGGGAGAATCGGAATCAAATGGCCGTGCAGAGACCAGCCGGACGAACACGCGCGCCCAAGCTGGCTGCGCCGAAAGAGCCGCCCAAGGCTTTGAAGGCAGCTTCGAAGGCAACGCCAACCTCCGATTCCAATCACGAAACGGAAGATGCCGAGACCCTCACCGACCGCGCCTACCGGCTGATTGAGGAATTGATCGTCACTTTGGCATTGCCGCCGGAAACCATTCTCTCGGAACAATCACTGGCGGCAAAGCTCGGGATCGGACGAACGCCGATCCGGGAAGCCTTGCAGCGGCTCGCGCGCGACGGCCTCGTCGTGATCCTGCCGCGCCGGGGCATTCTGGTCTCCCAGATCAATCTGAAGACCCAGATGCGGCTGCTGGAAGTCCGCCGCGAGCTGGAACGTCTAATGGCGAAAGGCGCGGCGGAACGCGCCACGCCGGAGGAGAGCGCCCTGTTCGCCACGATCGCCCGTGACATGCGGCGCGCCTCCGACGAGAGCGACGACATGACATTCATGCGGCTCGATCGTCAGTTTAACGAACTGATCAGCCAGGCCGCGCGCAACGAATTCGCCTCGCGCGCGATGGGCCTGATGCACGGGCTGTCGCGCCGCTTCTGGTACCAGCACTATCGCGAATCCGGCGACCTGCCGCTCTCGGCGCGGCTGCATGCCGAAGTCGCGGAAGCGATCGCGAGGCGCAACCCGGACGCCGCCGGCAAGGCCTCCGACCGCCTGCTCGACTACATCGAGAGCTTTACCCGCAAGACCATCGAGGCGTGATTAGAACATCACCACGCTGCGGATCGCTTCGCCGCGCTTGAGCGCCGCAAAGCCTTCATTGACCTGTTCGAGCGAAATGCGCGCGGTGATGAGGTCGCGGAGGTTCAGGCGGCCGTCGAGCGCTGCGCGCGCCAGCATCGGAAAGTCCCGCAACGGACGTGCGCCGCCATAGCTGGAACGGCGAATCCGCTTTTCCTGCATCAAAGAGCCCCAGCGAAACGCGACGTCTTCGTTCACGTCGGTCTTGCCGAGCCAGATCACTTCGCCGCCCGGCCGAACCGCTTCGCTGGTGAGCCGGAACGCGCGCGGGCTGCCGGCGGCTTCCAGCACCACGTCGGCGCCGCGGCCGCCGGTCAGCCGTCGCACCGCCTCGACCGCATCCTCGTTGGCCGCATTGACCGCATGCGTTGCGCCGAGCTTTCGAGCGAGCCGCAGTTTGTCTTCCGCCAGATCGACCGCCACCACCGTCTCCGCGCCGGCCATCCGCGCACCCTGCACGGCGGCGAGCCCCACCGCGCCACAGCCGATCACCATCACGACATCGCCGTAGTGGATCGAGGCGATGTTCAGCGCGGCGCCAACCCCGGTTATCACGCCGCAACCGATCAGGCAGGCCTGATCGAACGGCAATTCCTTCGGCACGGCGATCGCCTGTTGCGCCGGTACGATGCAGTATTCGCCGAGCGCACCGAGATACATCAGGTGTTTCAGCTCGCGCCCGTCGGAGAGACGCGCGCGGCTCGCGCCATCGAACTGCACCGCAAGCGGGGCCTGGCTCAGATAGCTCTCACACAGGATCGGCAGATCGCGGTCGCAGTAGAAGCAATGCCCGCAATGCGGATTCCACGACAGCACGACGTGCTCGCCGACTTTGGCGCCCTGCGCCTCCCGTCCGACCTGTTCGACGACACCCGCCGCCTCATGGCCGAGGACGATCGGCATCGGATTGCGCAAGGAGCCGTCGATCACCTCGAGATCGGTATGGCAAAGCCCTGCCGCCTTGATCCGGACCAAGACGTCGCCGGGAGCAAGATCGGCTGCCTCAACGGTCTCGATGACAAGGGGTGACTTCGGCGCGTGAAGGACGGCGGCCTTGTAGGTGAGTGCCACTAGAGCTCCGATTCCGAAGTTCGTATCGATGACGTCAGGATGCGGCGCGAAGCGAGCCGCCACCGATCGCAGCGAGTGCGGCATCGATATCGGCCGATGTCATCTCCCACTCGTTGCCAAAATTGGCGACGACAGCCTTCATGAATGGCTCGACCAGCGCCTTCGCCTTGGCGGGATCGCCCAAATGCTCGGCCAGGATCGCGAGCGCAAGCTGGCGCGGTTCCGGCCCCTCATAACTCCATTCGAAGCCATTGACGGTGTAGCGATGCAGATCAAGCCGTTGATCGAGCGGGCGGCCGTCAACCGTGACCTTGATGCCGTCGATGGTGCGATCGCCGACGAAATTCTTCATGCACAGTCCCTCCCCGGCCGGCTCGCCCTCGCGCTTGCGGCTTTGATAGATGAGTGATATATCAGATGGCAAATCCGCTGTCATTGTCGATTTTCGAGAGGATCAGGACCGCCATGGAACTCACCTCGACCCCCATGTCCGACCGTCAACGCCGCTACCGCGAAACCTACCGCGAGCGCGTCGCCGGATGGTACAATGGCTGGCTGCATGTCTTCATCATCTACGTGATCGGGTTCACGGCGCTCTACATCTATCTGGCGAACCTGCACGACGTGCGCGCCTGGGAACTTCTGATCGTCCCGGTGACCTTCCTCGGCGCCAATTTCTTCGAGTGGTGGATTCACCGCTACGTGATGCACCGTCCTTCGCAGGTGAAAGCATTCCGCGCCATCTATAACCGGCACACGCTGATGCATCACCAGTTCTTCACCGAGAAGGAGATGCGCTTTGCCGATCATCACGATTGGCGCGTGACGTTCTTCCCGCCTTACGCGCTGGCGACCTTCACGCTGATGTCGATCCCGCTGGCGATCGCTGCAGGCTGGATCATCTCGCCGAACGTCGGATGGCTGCTGATTTCCACCACGACCTCGATGTATCTGATCTACGAATTCATGCATTTCTGCTGCCATGTCGACGAAAACTGGTTCGTGCGCAACGTGCCGTTCGTGAATACGATCCGCCGTCACCACACCGCCCATCACGATCAGTCGATCATGATGGAGCGCAACATGAACCTGACCTTCCCGATCATGGACTGGTTGTTCGGGACCTCGGACCTTGACCGCGGCCTGCTCGGTCACGTCTTCAACGGCTATGACACGCGGTTCATCAAGCGCGACATGCGCAAGACCTCGCGCACGCCGAAGATCGAGATTTCGATCCATTCGATTCCGGCCTAGTGCGGCGAATTTGAAGTTCCTATCAGGGTTGCCGAAATTCTCGTCATAGGAACTTCCAATTCAATGCCGCACTAGAAACCAATAGTTGCTAGAGCTCCTTT
>NZ_DASSRP010000125.1:0-6387 GCF_035701725.1 Bradyrhizobium sp. | reverse complement strand
CCAGGGATCGGCGGCGAACGGTTCGGCCAAGCGGTGTGCATTTTTGTCGCCGGTGTAAAAGGCGGTTTCGGTCATTTGCAGCGGTGCGAGAATGCGCTCGGTCAAGAACGCGCCGAGCGACTTGCCGCTGACGACTTCGATGAGCCGGCCGAGAATATCGGTCGAACGGCTATAGTTCCATTCGGCGCCCGGCTGGCAGATCAGGGGCAAGCTTGCGACCAGCGCCGCGTGCCCGGCATTGTCGATCTTGCGGCTGCGCACGCGCGACTGCTGATAAAGCTGCTGCACCAAAGCGTTGCCGGTGTGCTCGTAAGTGATGCCGGAAGTGTGACGCAGCAGGTCCTGGATCGTGATCGGCCGCGTCGGCCGCACCAGTTCAAGCTTGCCGTTGGTCTCGATGCCAACCTTCTGGTCGGCAAATTCGGGAATGAATTTGGCGATGGCGTCGTCGAGCAGGAACTGACCTTCCTCCAGCAGCATCATGACGCCGATCGACACGATTGGCTTGGTCATGGAGAAAATCCGGAAGATCGTCTCCCGCGTCATTGCCGCCGGCTTTGTCGGGTCCTGCTGGCCAAGCGCGTCGAACCAGCCGATCTGACCGCCGCGCGCGACCATGATGGTCGCGCCTGGCATAGTTCCCTTGTCGATCTCGCGCCGGAAGACATCCGACATCCGCTGCAGGCGAGAGGCCGAAAATCCCAGCGATTCGGGCTTCGCGTCCGGCAGGGGCGGAGTCCGCGGGGCAGGGGCTGGCTTTGTGGCGGCATGCGCGGTCATGACGGTTCTCCCTTTATATATGGCCATCATTCGAGGGGTCTGCCTGACCTCCGGTACGGCCGGACGGAAGACCATTTGGGGCTTAAAGATGCCACCGGACGCTTGGCGCTTGCAATCCGCCCCTGCGCTATGCTTGAAACAGCCCGGACCGGGCGGCGACGCCGGTCCGTACAGGAGTGTAGCTCAATTGGTAGAGCACCGGTCTCCAAAACCGGGGGTCGCAGGTTCGAGCCCTGCCACTCCTGCCAGCTAGATCCGCCATTTGATCAATCTGTTCAACCCTCAACGAGGTCAGGCGCATTCGACGGCTCCCCCAGCCGTCTTGTCCCGCCCGTTCGATACTCGGCAATTAAGCGTTTGATAGACCGATGATGACGAGCCGCGACGATATCGCCACCGTGTCGCGCGGCGCGTTGGTCACGCGGCTGCCAGTTCTGGTGGTGGCCTCGTGGGCGGTCTTTTACATTCCGCGCATTTTCCAGTTCGGATTTTACTACGACGATTGGATATTCCTGGTCCATTGGGCCCGCCTGCCATTCGACGAGGTGTTGCACAACTGGTGGTCCCTTAACGCAGCGCGTCCTCTGGCGGTGTTGTTCTCGGCGATCCTGTGCAAGGCGCTTCCGACCGACCCGCATGCGTGGCAGGCCGTCAACGCCGCCCTTATGCTGGGCACCAGCCTCGTTCTCTATTCGATCTTCCGCGTCATGGCGGGAACGAAAAACTACTGTGCCGCCGCCGACATCGCCGCGGCGTCGTGGCTCTTGATGCCATGGATGGTAGGCGGCAGCGGCTGGGGTGTCACGTTCAACGGATTGGTGAGCGTATTGCTGTTCGCGCTGTCGCTGCGTTGCATGATGTCGGCGAAGCTTGGTGTCATTCTGGCCGGCGCGTTGCTCAATCTGGCGAGTTTTCTCTTCTACGAACCGTTCGTTTTCGGGTTCGTTTTTGCATTTCTGCTGCTTCGCTTCAGCCTTCCGCCAGTCGGACAAGCAGGGCCGAGACTGATGTCGCTGATCTTGTATGGCCTGGGACAAGTCATCGGCCTTGCGCTCAATCGCGTGTTGGCCGCGACGGTGGCCACCAGCGCCAAGCCTCTCAATCCGCAATGGCTTCCATACTGGATTGACTCTTTAAGGGCGATTCCCCGCCTGCTCGCGAGTAGCTACCCTAAAAACGCGATCCTTGCCGCGTTGATCGTTTTGCTGATCGTGGCCGTTCTCGGCGAGTTCGAGCGAAGCGGGTCGGACCGCCGCCGCCTCGCTCTCGCGTTTTTCCCGACGCCGCTGATCCTGGCCGCGATGTTGACCGGCACCTTGCTTTACTCCCTCGCGGGCTACGGCATTATTGGCACAGGCTATATGAGCAGAACCAGCATCGGGATCAGCTTTTGGCTGGCTTGGGGCGTATTCTACGCCGTGACGTCCGCCAATGCGTGGTCCGGTTGGCTGGTACTGCGAAATTTTGCCGCGCTTCGGCATCGCTGGGGCTACGTTTTCGGCCTTCCGTTTCTGGGATTGCTGGCGGTCAGCCTTGCCGATCAACACAGTATTTGGGCCGGCGCCTCAAGCGCGATGAAAGCGGTGATCGACAAAGCTCCGACCGAGCGTCTGGCCGGCATTCCCGGCGACGCCATCATCATCTATGTCGGCCCTTCTTCTTATCGGGGGCTGCAATTTCTCGGCGATGTCGAGATGACGTCGGCGTTGTTTCGCCAATATCCTGGGCTGCGCAAGCCGCTTGAGAATGCGCCGGCCCAGCCCGCGCCCTACCTTGTGCCCTCGCTCGGCCAGACCATTCAGCACTTCGCGGTTCAAGGCGTAGGTTTGCGCTTCCGCTGGACCGGACATGAATTGGTCGAGGAATCCCCGGGCTTCTGGTCCGAGAAATACCCGGCGTCGCAGGCTTGGCTCTGGGACTTTGATCACGATGTCGTCCGGCCCGTCTTGCCCGGAGAAACGTTCTGAGCCGGGCAGACCCGACCGACGAACGCCAAGCGCGCGGTTTCACCATGTGGTCGCTCACATCCATCTTGTTCCAACCAGTGCTGCGGCTCGGGAACTCGAAGGAACAGGGGAACGAACGCCTTTTCCCCGGGATTGGTGGTGACCCGCTTGATCGGGTTCATCTTCATGCAAGTGAAGGGAGTTATCCTGATGAAATTGATGTCGCTGGCTTTGGGCCTTGCAGCTGCGTGCGTTGCCACTGCCGCTTCGGCGCAAACGGTCAATCTGACCGGCACGTATCGGTGCATTCAAATGTGCCGTGATGGTGCGATCGGTGCGCCGACTTTCGTCACGCAAAATGGCGATGCCGTAAATTTCACCACCGAAACGGGTGAGTCATTCCGGGCTTGGCCCGACTGGAATGCGCCCGCGAGCCGCCTCTGGATCGAGGCGAAGAGCGAGAGCGCCGTCTATTCGCCCGACGGCATGCGCATTCAGTTCGACGACGGCCGCGTCTGGCAGCGTGAATTGCCGCCGGTCGTGGTTGGCCGGGCCCCCGTCGTCTACTACGGTAGGTAGTTGAATTCGTCCCGAAGCCGGGCACGCGGCGACGCCCGTGCCCGGCTTCAATCTGAGGCCGCCTTGAAACCCTTGAATCCCGGACCTTATTTACGTTGGCGGCCGATCCTGACGGCCCGGCTGCCTTGACCTTGAACGCCTTCCGCAGTACATACCCGGCACCTGCTGCCGGCCCGTTAGTCGCGGATATCCGGCGCGGCCAAAGAAATCCCCGAACAATCGAGCCCGCGTGCCGGCTCAACCTTCAAGTGAGGGCTGGGTGTGAGAGGGCTGTTCGGATTCCTCTAATAATGAGTTCGTCCGAGGACGGATACGGATCTGACGATGGCGACAAGCCCGTTTAAGTTCTTGCAGGAAGTGCGCTCGGAGACCGCCAAGGTCACCTGGCCGACCCGCCGCGAAACCATGATCACCACCGCGATGGTGTTCGTGATGGTCGCGCTCGCCTCGATCTTCTTTTTCCTGTCCGATCAGATCATTCGATATTTGGTCACATTGGTTCTGGGCATCCACTGATGGCAAGCACCGCAGCACAACTCATGGATAAGCGCTGGTACATCGTCCACGCCTATTCCAATTTCGAAAAGAAGGTCGCGGAGTCGATCCGCGAGCAGGCCAAGCAGCGCGGGCTCGAAGAATTGTTCGAGCAGGTGCTGGTGCCGATCGAGAAGGTCACGGAAGTGCGCCGTGGCCGCAAGATCGATGCGGAACGCAAGTTTTTCCCCGGCTACGTCCTGGTCAAGATGAAGCTGACCGACGAGGCCTTCCATCTCATCAAGAACACCCCGAAGGTGACCGGCTTCCTCGGCGCGGAAAACAAGCCGATGCCGATTTCGGAAGCCGAAGCCATGCGCATCTTGCACCAGGTGCAGGAGGGCGTCGAACGCCCGAAGGCGTCGGTGTCGTTCGAGATCGGCGAGAACGTGCGCGTGGCCGACGGCCCGTTCGCCTCGTTCTCCGGCGTCATCGAGGAAATCGACGAGGCGCGTTCGCGCGTGAAGGTGGCAGTGTCGATCTTCGGCCGCGCCACGCCGGTCGAACTGGAATTCGGTCAGGTCGAAAAAGTGGTCTGATCGGGCGTGGAGGTGGCGACACTTCCAGGAAGAGGACGTGGGAGGTGAGGGCGGTTGCCAGCCGCTTTTGAACCGAACCACGAACCTGAAACCGCCGACCTCCCGAGGTCGGCACAACAGGAGTAAGAAATGCCAAAGAAAGTGACCGGATACCTGAAATTGCAGGTGCCGGCGGGAGCGGCCAATCCGTCGCCTCCGATCGGTCCCGCGCTTGGTCAGCGCGGCCTCAACATCATGGAATTCTGCAAGGCGTTCAACGCCCAGACGCAGAAGGAAGAAAAGAACACCCCGATCCCGGTGATCATCACCATTTACGCGGATCGTTCCTTCACCTTCGAAATGAAGACGCCGCCGATGTCCTTCTTCCTCAAGAAGGCCGCCAAGATCGACTCCGGCTCGAAAGCGCCGGGCCGCGACAAGGCCGGCAAGGTGACGCGCGCGCAGGTGCGCGAGATCGCCGAGAAGAAGATGAAGGATCTCAATTGCGACACCATCGAATCGGCCATGAAGATGGTCGAGGGCTCGGCCCGCTCGATGGGTCTGGAAGTTGCGGGGTAACGGGCGATGGCAATCGGAAAACGTACGAAGAAGGCCCGCGAGGGTGTCGATCGCGAGAAGCTCTACCCGCTCGCGGACGCCATCAAGATGGTCAAGGAACGCGCCAAGGCGAAGTTCGACGAGACGGTCGAAATCGCGATCAATCTCGGCGTCGATCCCCGTCACGCCGACCAGATGGTCCGCGGCGTGGTGACGCTGCCGAACGGCACTGGCCGTACGCTGCGCGTCGGCGTGTTCGCGCGCGGCGCCAAGGCCGACGAAGCCAAGGCTGCGGGCGCTGACGTCGTCGGCGCCGAAGATCTCGTCGAGAAGGTGCAGGGCGGCGCGATTGACTTCGACCGTTGCATCGCCACCCCCGACATGATGCCGCTGGTCGGCCGTCTCGGTAAGGTGCTCGGGCCCCGCGGCATGATGCCGAACCCGAAGATCGGTACGGTGACGATGGACGTCACCGCGGCTGTGAAGGGCGCCAAGGGCGGTTCGGTCGAGTTCCGTGTCGAGAAGGCCGGCATCGTCCAGGCCGGCATCGGCAAGGCCTCGTTCTCGGAAGAGAAGCTCGTGGAAAACGTCAAGGCGCTGACCGATGCGGTTGCCAAGGCGAAGCCCGCGGGCTCCAAGGGCACCTACATCCAGCGCGTGGCGGTGTCCTCCACGATGGGACCGGGCGTGAAGGTCGAGCCGGGCAGCATTCTCGGCTAAGCATTTTAAATGGCGGATCGAAAGGAAAGAGCGGGATCGGGCAACCGGTTCCGCTCTTTTCTTATGATCTGCGCACGTGGGAGGAACGCATGCCCGAGAAGGTGTTGATCTATTCCAAGTTTCCCAAGGCGCTGATGCTTCGGATCGGTGAGCGTTTCGAGCTTCTGGACGCGGCCGGCAAGCCGCCGCACGACGTATTCGCAAGCGATGAGCTTTCCAACGTTCGCGCCATGATCACGGCCGGCGGCACGCAGCTTCCCGGCCACGTCATGGACACACTGCGATCCCTGAAAGCGATCATCTGCTACGGCACCGGCTATGACGGCGTCGATCTTGCAGCCGCCAAGCAGCGCGGTATCGCGGTCGGCAACAGTCCGGGCGCCAACGCCGCCAGCGTCGCCGATCTGGCGGTTACGCTGATGCTCGCGACAACGCGGCGCATTCTTCCGGCCGATGGATTCGTCCGCGATGGAAGCTGGGCGTCCGGCAAGCCGTCGCCGCTCTTGCGCGCGCTGCCCGGCAATCCCGGCCGTCGCATCGGCGTCTACGGCCTGGGTGAGATCGGCCGCAAGATCGCCGCGCGCATGGCCGCCTTCGAAACTGAAGTCGGTTATTTCAGCCGCACCCGCTACGATTTGCCGTATCGCTACTTCGATAGTCTGGGCGCCCTTGCCGAATGGTGCAACGTCTTGATGATCGCCGTGCGCGCCGGCGCCGAGACGCATCACGTCGTCAATGCCGATATCCTGCAA
>NZ_DASSRP010000124.1:0-10482 GCF_035701725.1 Bradyrhizobium sp. | reverse complement strand
ACCGCGCCGCCAAAGCGCGCGCCCGCGTCGGCTTCGTGATGCTGGCCTTTGTCGCGGTCTATGCCGTGATCGGAGGCCGGCTTGTGATGTTTGCGACCGGTACTGACAGCCACAGTGCACGGCGCAGCGCCACGCAGGATGCGATTGCGACCGCGCGGCCGGACATCGTCGACCGCAACGGCGAAATTCTCGCAACCGACGTCAAGGCACCCAGCCTGTTCGGCGAACCGCGCCGCATCATCGACAAGGACGAGGCGATCGAACTTCTGACCGCGACCTTGCCCGATCTCGACACCATCGAAACGCGCGAGCGCCTGTCGGGCCGCAAAGGCTTCGTCTGGCTCAAGCGCGAAATTAGCCCGCAGCAGCAGCAGGAAATTCACCGGCTCGGAATTCCCGGCATCGGCTTTCTGCGCGAGAACAAGCGCGTCTATCCGACCGGCAACGAGGTCGCGCACCTGATCGGCCTCGTCAACATTGACAACCAGGGCATCGCCGGGATGGAGAAGTGGCTGGACAATAACGGTCTGGCCGATCTGCACCGCGCCGGATTTGCCACCGACCGCTTGCAGCGTCCGGTCGAACTGTCGGTCGACCTGCGGGTCGAGCACGCGCTGCGCGACGAACTCCTGAAGGCGAAAGAAAAGTTTCACGCCAAGGCGGCTTCCGGCCTCGTCACCAACGTCAGGACCGGCGAAGTGGTGGCGATGGTCTCAGTGCCGGATTTCGATCCCAATAATCCGAAGGAGGCGCACGATCCCGATCGGATCAATCGCCTGACCACCGGCGTCTACGAGATGGGCTCGACCTTCAAGGCCTTTACGCTCGCAATGGCGCTCGACAGCGGCAAATATGGACTGGACTCGCTTTGGGATGCGCGCGGCCCGCTGCACTACGGCAAGTTCGCGATCCATGACGACGAGCCAAAGGGCCGCTTCCTCAACATGCGCGAGGTCTTTACCTTCTCCTCCAACGTTGGCGCTGCGCGGATTGCGCTGGCGCAGGGCGTCGAAGCGCACAAGGCGTTCCTGCGCAAGATGGGGCAGCTCGACCGGCTGCGCACCGAATTGCCGGAGAGCGCCGCTCCGCTGGTGCCGCGCCACTGGGGCGACTTGAACACCATCACCATTTCATTCGGCCACGGCATGGCGGTGGCGCCGTTGCAGGCGGTAATGGGCGTCAGCGCGCTCGTCAATGGCGGCTATCTGATTCCGCCGACCTTCCTCAAGCGCAGCGAGGAAGAGGCGATGGAAGTCGCCAAGCGGGTGATCCGCCCCGAAACGTCGGAGAAGATGCGGTTCCTGATGCGGCTCAACGCCGAGATCGGAACCGCGCGCAAGGCCGACGTCAAGGGCTATTATATCGGCGGCAAGACCGGCACGGCCGAAAAGGTCATCAATGGCCGTTATGCCAAGAAGCGCGTGCTCACCGCTTTTACCGCCATTCTCCCGGTCGACAAGCCGCGCTACCAGCTCCTGATCATGCTGGATGAGCCGCAGCCGCTGAAGGAAACCTACGGGTTCATCACCTCGGGCTGGAACGCCGTACCGACCGCGGGCAACGTGATTTCGCGGATCGCCCCGCTGCTGGGCATCGAGCCGCGGTTCGACCTGCCGCCGTCCGACCGCCTTATTCTTGCGGCATCGAAGACAACCCAGTAAGGCGTGATACTCGTTCAGCAATGGATTCGAGAACGGAGCCGCAAAGGCCCCGACATTGGCTTCATCCTTCGAGACGCCGCTTGCGCAGCTCCTCGGGATGAGGGAAGAGGGCGACGCAGCGGGATAGGCGCCGGCTGGACTGGAACACCATGAAGCTCTCCGACCTCTTTGGTGCTGACACCAATTTCGATCCGCCGGCACAGGCGGTCGAGGTTTCGGGGCTTGCGGTCGACAGCCGGGCGGTCAAACCGGGCGATCTGTTCTTTGCGCTTGCCGGCGCCAAGACCGACGGCGCGCGTTTCATCGAGGCTGCGGTTGCGGCCGGCGCCATTGCGATCGCCGGCGATCGTCCTCCGATCGGTGGATGCCGCGTGCCGTTCGTGACGGTCGCAAATCCGCGGCGCGCGTTGGCGCTGGCGGCTGCGAGAATGTTTCCCCAGCAACCCGCCACGATCGCGGCCGTCACCGGTACCAGCGGCAAGACCTCGGTCGCCGCGTTCACACGCCAGATCTGGCAGCGCCTCGGCTTTTCGGCCGCCAGCATCGGCACCATCGGGCTGGTCTCCGAGAAGCGCACGGTCTATGGCTCGCTCACGACGCCCGATCCGATCGCCTTGCATCGCGAGATCGACGAAATCACGCGGGACGGCGTCACGCATCTGGCGTTCGAAGCCTCATCGCACGGGCTCGATCAGTTCAGGCTCGATGGTGTGCGCGTGAACGCCGGCGCGTTCACCAATCTCTCGCGCGACCACATGGACTACCATCCCGACATCGCGCATTACCTCAACGCCAAACTTCGCCTGTTCTGCGATCTCGTGGTCGACGGCGGGGCCGCGGTGATTTCGGCCGATCATGAGTGCTCGCCCGACGTGATCGCGGCAGCGCGGCAACGAAAGCTCGTGACCATGACGGTCGGCCATGACGGCGACGGCGAAGGCGAGGGCATTCGCGTTGCGGCCAGCGCGATCGACGGCTTCGCGCAACGGATCGAGCTTGAGCATCGCGGCCGCCGCTGTCAGGTTCGTTTGCCGCTGGTCGGCGAATTCCAGATCGAGAACGCGGTCGTCGCGGCTGGCCTTGCGATCGCGACCGGCAGCCCGCCGGAGGACGTGTTTGCGGCGCTCGAAGCGCTCGAGGGCGCCAAGGGCCGGCTGGAGCGGGTCGGCGAATTCAACGGCGCACCGATCTTCGTCGATTACGCCCACAAGCCGGATGCGCTCACCAAGGCGTTGCAGGCGCTGCGGCCCTATACGCAGCGAAAGCTCGTCGTCGTATTCGGCGCCGGCGGCGACCGCGATACCGGCAAGCGTCCGCTGATGGGAGCGATCGCCGCTGACAACGCCGACGAGGTCATCGTCACCGACGACAATCCGCGCAGCGAGAACCCGGCCGCGATCCGCGCGGCGATCCTGGCCAGCGCACCAGGCGCAAGAGAGATCGGCGACCGCACCGAGGCGATCCGACAAGCCATCGCCGGCCTCGCCAAGGGCGATGTGCTCTTAATAGCCGGCAAGGGCCATGAGACCGGACAGATCATCGGCGATCGCGTGCTGCCATTCAGCGATCACGAGGCGGTTGCGTCCGCACTGGCGGCGGAAAGCAGGCACTAATGCAGAGGGTGGCATGAGCGCGACGCCATTATGGACATCGGAGGCAATGCGCGCGGCGATGCGGGCCGCAGCCAAAGGCATGCTGCCCGAGGCGATATCAGGCATCTCGATCGACAGCCGCACGCTTCAACCGGGCGAAGCGTATTTCGCGATTCGTGGCGCGGTGCATGACGGGCACGCTTTCGTCGAGGCCGCGCTGAAGGCCGGCGCCGCTCTTGCCGTGGTGGAAAAGGCGCAAGCCGACAAATTTGCGCCCGATGCGCCGCTGTTGGTGGTCGACGATGTGCTGGCAGGGCTCGTCGACCTCGGACGCGCGTCGCGGGCGCGGCTCGCAGGGCAGGTGATCGCGGTCACCGGCTCGGTCGGCAAGACCTCGACCAAGGAAGCGCTGCTTCACATTCTTTCCGCACAGGGACAGACGCACGCCTCCGCCGCATCCTTCAACAACCACTGGGGCGTGCCAATGTCGCTGGCGCGCTGTCCGGCGAGCGCGCGCTTTGCCGTGTTCGAGATCGGGATGAACCACGCCGGCGAAATCTCCCCGCTGGTCAAGATGGTGCGGCCGCACGTCGCCATCATCACCACCGTCGAGCCGGTCCATCTGGAATTCTTTTCCGGCATCGAGGCGATTGCCGATGCCAAGGCCGAGATTTTCGACGGCGTCGAGCCCGGCGGTGCTGCGGTGCTCAACCGCGACAATGCGCAGTTCGAAAGGCTGAGCCGCCGCGCCCAAGCGTGCGGCATCGCGCGCATCGTCTCGTTCGGCGCCGACAACAAGTCCGAGGCGCGCCTGATCGAAGTGTCGCTGCAGGCGACGTGTTCGGCGGTGCATGCCGAGATTCTCGGCCATGAGGTGACATACAAGCTCGGCATACCGGGCCGGCACATGGCGATGAATTCTCTGGCGGTGCTTGCGGCGGCGTCATTGGCGGGCGCCGATCTGGCGCTGGCCTCGCTCTCGCTGTCGCAACTGCTACCGGCGGCCGGCCGCGGCGTGCGTCAAACGCTGCTGATCGGGGGCGGCGAACTCACGCTGGTCGACGAGAGCTACAACGCCAATCCGGCCTCGATGGCGGCGGCGCTCAGTGTGCTGGGCCAGGCCAAGCCCGGCCCGCAAGGCCGGCGCATCGCGGTATTGGGCGACATGCTCGAACTGGGCCCGGCGGGCGCGGAATTGCATGCCGGCCTGAATGACGCCATCAAGGCCGGCCATATCGACCTGGTGTTTTGTTGTGGTCCGCTGATGCGCCACCTCTGGGATAGTCTTTCCCCGGGCAGGCGGGGCGGCTATGCCGATAGCGCCGCGAATCTCGAGCCGCAGGTTGTCGCCGCCGTCCGGGCCGGCGACGTCCTGATGGTCAAGGGTTCGAACGGATCGAAGACCAAAACCATTGTCACGGCGCTCGAAAAGCGCTTTCCCCGAAAGGCCGCGCTCGACGAAGCCGCGGTATAGGCGCAGTCAGAATCGGACCATTAGATGTTTTATTGGTTGATCGAACTCTCCAACACGGTTCCGGCGCTTGCCTTTCTGCACAGCCTTTTGAACGTGTTTCGCTACATCACCTTTCGCACCGGCGGCGCGATGGTGACGGGCGCGCTGTTCGTCTTCCTGTTCGGACCCTGGATCATCGACCACCTGCGGCTGCGCCAGGGCAAGGGCCAGCCGATCCGCACCGATGGCCCGCAGTCGCACCTTACCAAGAAGGGCACGCCCACCATGGGCGGGCTGATGATTCTGTCGGGACTCGTGGTCTCCACCGTGCTGTGGGCCAATCCGGTCAATCCCTATGTCTGGATCGTGCTCGCGGTGACGCTCGGCTTCGGCTTTGTCGGTTTCTATGACGACTACCTGAAGGTCACCAAGCAGAGCCATAGCGGCTTTGCCGGCCGCATTCGCTTGCTGCTGGAGGCGGTGATTGCGCTCGCGGCGTGCTACGCGCTGGTGCGGCTCGGGCGCGAGCCATTCTCGACCTCGCTGGTGATTCCGTTCTTCAAGGACGTGGCGCTGAATTTTGGCTGGTTCTTCGCGGTGTTCGGCGCCTTCATCATTGTCGGCGCCGGCAATGCGGTGAACCTGACCGATGGCCTCGACGGGCTTGCGATCGTGCCGGTGATGATCGCGGCCGCGAGCTTCGGCATGATCTCGTACCTCACCGGCAACGCGGTATTTTCGGACTACCTTCAGATCAACTACGTCCCGGGCACCGGCGAACTCGCCGTGATCTGCGGCGCGGTTCTCGGTGCAGGCCTCGGCTTTCTCTGGTTCAACGCGCCGCCGGCCTCGATCTTCATGGGCGACACCGGCTCGCTCGCGCTCGGAGGCATGCTCGGATCGATCGCGGTCGCGGTGAAGCACGAGATCGTGCTCGCGGTGATCGGCGGGCTGTTCGTGCTGGAGGCGGTCTCGGTGATCGTGCAAGTGGCGTCCTTCAAGCTCACGGGAAAGCGCATCTTCAAGATGGCGCCGATCCACCACCATTTCGAACAGCTCGGCTGGACCGAGCCGCAAATTGTGATCCGGTTCTGGATCATCTCGGTGATGCTGGCGCTCGCCGGCCTCTCGACCCTGAAGCTGCGGTGATCCCGTGGTTCCCGTCACCTCCTTTGCCGGCAAGACGGTCGCCGTATTCGGCCTTGGCGGCTCGGGCCTTGCGAGCTGTCATGCGCTCAAGGCCGGCGGCGCCGAAGTGGTCGCGGGCGATGACGGCGCCGAGCGGCTTGCGGAAGCCGCCAAAGCCGGCTTCATCACCGCGGACCTGCGGACGGTGGATTGGTCGCGCTTTGCCGCGCTGATCCTCACTCCCGGCGCGCCGCTGACCCATCCCGCGCCGCATTGGAGTGTCATGATGGCACGCCAGGCCGGTGTCGAGGTGATCGGCGATATCGAATTGTTCTGCCGCGAGCGGCAGCGCTACGCACCCGATGCGCCGTTTGTCGCGATCACCGGCACCAATGGCAAGTCGACGACCACGGCGCTGATCGCGCATCTGATGAAGGTCGCCGGTTACGACACCCAGATGGGCGGCAATATCGGCACCGCGATCCTGTCGCTGGAGGGGCCGCGCAAGGGCCGCGTGCACGTGATCGAGATGTCGTCGTATCAGATCGACCTGACGCCTTCGCTCGATCCGACCGTCGGCATCCTGATCAATGTCAGCGAGGACCATATCGACCGCCACGGCACGGTCGAACATTACGCCGCCGTGAAGGAACGGCTTGTGGCCGGCGTGCAGTCGCAGGGAACAGCCATTATCGGCGTCGACGATATCTGGTGCCGGGCCGCCGCTGATCGGATCGAACAGGCCGGGAAACGCGTGGTGCGTATTTCCGTGAAGAACCCGGTGCCGGACGGCATCTATGTCGATCACGAGACGATCTGGCGTGCCTCCGGCGGCGCGCGCAGCGAAGTCGCCAGGATCGGCGGCATCGGCTCGCTGCGTGGCCTGCATAATGCCCAGAACGCGGCTTGCGCTTCGGCGGCCGCGCTCGCGCTCGGCGTTGCCGCCGATGACTTGCAGAAGGGCCTGCGCAGTTTTCCCGGCCTCGCGCACCGCATGGAGCAGGTCGGCCGGCGCGATCATGTGCTGTTCGTGAACGATTCCAAGGGCACAAATGCGGACGCGGCCGCGCATGCGCTGTCGTCGTTCGCCGATATCTTCTGGATCGCCGGCGGCAAGCCCAAGGCCGGCGGCATCGCAGGCCTCACCGACTATTTCCCGCGCATCCGAAAGGCCTATCTGATCGGGGAGGCCGCAGGCGAATTTGCCGGTACGCTCGGCGCATCAGTACCGCACGAAATTTCGCAAACGCTCGATGTCGCGGTCGAACACGCCGCACGCGATGCCCAGGCTTCGGGGTTGCAGGAAGCCGTCGTATTGTTGTCGCCGGCCTGCGCCTCGTTCGATCAGTACCGCAACTTTGAAATTCGCGGGACGAAATTCCGCGATCTCGTGCAGGCACTGCCCGGCGTGAAGCCGGTTACTTCAATCGCGTGAATTCGATTCGCGCGACCTCAATTGCGTGACGTGGTGCGCTTCGCCGGCGGCTTGAACAGCTCAAGGTCGATCGTCTGGCCCATCGCCAGATAGCCGGTGCGGTTGGGATGGAGCTTGTCGCCCGTGCCGCCCGTGGTGCTTTCCGGGATGAATTCGGCCTTGAGTCCTCCCGATTGCGGGTCGAGCGTCGCCTTGTCGAAATCGATCACTGCGTCGAAGGTACCTGACGTTCGAACGAAGTCGTTGAGCGCCTTTCGCTTGGCATCCTGTTCCGGAAAGCCATGGGCCGGGCTCGAACTGCCGAGCGCCGTCGTGACGGTGGCGCCAATGACGCGGATCTGAGGCCATTTCTTGCGCAGCCGCGCGACGCCGTCCTTCATCGCGGCAATGACCTCATCGGCCGATGCGTTGCCGTTTTTGCTGAAGTCGTTGATGCCTTCCAGCCAGATCACGCTGGAAATGCCGGATAAACTGAGCACGTCGCGCTCGAGCCGCTGACCGGATGACGGCCCGCCCGGGAATGGCTTGTCGGAACTGTATTCGGCCGGGCCGGCGATCTGGTTGCCGCCGATGCCGCCGTTCACCACCGCAACCCTGTTGCCGTAAAGCGCCTTCAATCGCCGCGACAGCACGTTGGGCCAGCGATCGTCGCCGTTCATGGTGGAGGCTGTGCCATCGGTAATGGAATCGCCGAACGCCATGATGGCGAAAGCATCCGCAGGTGCCGACATCTCCACAGCGTCGAGGAAGAACCACGACGCGGTGGTGAACGGGAACGCCGCTTCGTCCTCCAGGTTGCCCTTCGCGCCGGCGTCCGGTGCGCTGACATAGGAGGTGGTGAGCGCTTTGGCGTGCCATGTCATCGGACCGCTGTCGCCGACAATATGGAAGCTGACCGCAAGCGCACGGCCGGCGAGGTCGTCCGCCTGCTTCACAAAGGACAATGTGATCGGGTCGCTCCACGCCGAACCGCCCGGCGCGATGCTGACCGAGGATTTTCCGCCGAACGTGACCGGTTGATTGGAGCCGCGAACCAGAGCCGCGCTGCCGAGCTGAAGGCCTGCATAGACGCCGTCGAATGTCACTGTCTTCTTGCCGAATGCATTGCTGAGCCGAATGCGGGCCCGGCGGCCCCACAGGTCGGGCCGAACGATCAGGCGAAACGTTTGATTGCGGGCGCCGGTCGCAGAATCAGGGAAGGCGAATTTCTGATCGGGTTGGGCGGATGGATTACCGACGGGATAGGGCCCCTGGACCGAGCCGGTCCACGACACCACCCACCCCCCGCTCTCGCTGGCGGAAAGACTTTGCGGCAATGCCACGAACAATGACGCCGCAATGAAATGGAACAATGAGCGCATGACGCTTCCCCCCGCAGCATTTGTTGTCCTTGAATTCACCGTAAGACCTTCTGCCGCTCGAAGCCAATGCGGGCTCGGAAGGAAGGTCTGCCCGGCCACATGTTCAAAACATTTGCAATCTATTAACGCCTTGGAAACCATCCTGGGCGACCAATGGGCGTCTCTCTATCCCTTGTCGGTGATTTGGGAACACCCATGCTCTCCCGTGAACAGCGCAACCCCTTAAGCGACTGGTGGTGGACGGTCGATCGCCTGCAATTGGCGGCGATCATCGCGCTGATTCTGGGCGGGGTGATCCTGTCGCTCGCGGCAAGCCCGCAGGTCGCGACCCGGATCGGGCTCGATCCCTTCCACTTCTTCAATCACCACGTGATGTTTCTGCTGCCGTCCTTTACGGTCTTGCTCGGCGTCTCGTTTCTGTCGCCGCGGCAGATCCGGCGCACCGCGCTGATCGTTTTTGCCCTCAGCATCGCGCTGATCGTGCTCACGCTTCTGGTCGGGCCGGAAGTGAAGGGCTCGCGGCGCTGGATCACGCTGATCGGCGTCAACATCCAGGCGTCCGAATCCGCCAAGCCGGCCTTCGTCGTGCTCGCGGCCTGGCTGTTTTCGGAATCGACCAAGAAACCGGAAATGCCGGCGACCTCGATGGCGATGGCGCTGTTGCTGACCTTGGTCTCGCTCCTGGTGATGGAGCCCGATTTCGGCCAGACCATGCTGATCCTGATGGTGTGGGGCTCGCTTTTTTTCATCGCCGGCATGCGCATGATCTGGGTCGCGGGACTCGCAGGTGCCGCCGCGACCGGCCTGTTCGCCGCCTATCTGTTCGTGCCGCACGTGGCCGGCCGCATCAAGCGTTTCATGAACCCGGCCTCCGGCGACACCTTTCAGGTCGATACCGCGATGGAAGCCTTTGGCAATGGCGGCTGGTTCGGGCTCGGGCCCGGCGAGGGCATCGCCAAGCGCAGCCTGCCGGACAGTCATACTGATTTCGTGTTCGCGGTCGCCGCCGAGGAGTTTGGAATTATTCTGTGCCTGGCGCTGCTGGCGTTGTTTGCCTTCATCGTGATCCGCGCGTTGTCGCGGGCCTATGCCAGCGAGGACATGTTCGCCCGTTTTGCGGCATCGGGCCTCGCGATCCTGTTTGGCGTGCAGGCCGCGATCAATATGTCGGTCAATCTCCAGCTGATTCCTGCCAAAGGCATGACACTACCGTTCATCTCCTACGGCGGTTCCTCGATGGTATCGCTGGCTTACGGCGTCGGCATGATGTTGGCGCTGACCCGGCAACGGCCGCGCACCGAGCTGGAATCGATGAACGCGAGTGTCGCGCACGGTTACACGTAGAAGCCATTCCTGCCATCATTGCGACCGCTAGCGAAGCAATCCAGCTTGAGACTGGACTGCTTTGTCGCTGACGCTCCTCGCAATGACGTCGTTTTGCGTATAGAGAGTGGGCGTCATGGCTGATAATCCCCTCATCCTGCTGGCCGCCGGCGGCACCGGCGGCCATCTGTTTCCGGCCGAAGCGCTCGGCGTCGAACTGATGAAGCGCGGCCTTCGCGTGCGGCTTGCGACCGATGCGCGCGCGCTGCGCTACTCCGGCCTGTTCTCGCGCGACACCATGGATGTGGTGCCGAGCGAAACCGTGCGCGGCCGCGATCCGCTGTCGCTGGTGCGCACCGGCATCATCCTCGCCGCCGGCATGGTGGTCGCGCTCAATCTGGTGCGCCGGTTGGAGCCGGCGGCGGTCATAGGCTTCGGCGGTTATCCGACCTTGCCGCCGCTGATCGCCGCGCGCCTCATGCGCGTGCCTACGGTGATTCATGACGCCAACGCCGTGCTTGGACGCGCC
>NZ_DASSRP010000123.1:0-10029 GCF_035701725.1 Bradyrhizobium sp. | reverse complement strand
ATTCGTCAAGGCGGTATTGAACGCGGTGATCGAGTTGACGTTGCCGGCACCGACCACGTTGCTGATCGTGATCGTGGTCGCGGGCCCGGTGGTCGGCGTGAAGACGAAGGTTTTGCCCTGGAGCGAATTGGTGCCGGCGTTGGTCAGGTCGGTGATCGTTCCGGAAACACCCAGCGCGCCTGCGCCGGTCGGAGCCAGGCTGGTCGCGGAAGCCTTCTGCGAATAGCCCGTGGTCGTCTGCAGCACCTGGCTCGCGATCGACTTGGCGGTGTCGACCAGCTTCTGCAGCGAGGTGAGACCGGTATTGGCGGCCTGCAGCACCTGCACGCCGTTGCCAACGGCGTCGAGCAGATTGTTGATGTCGCTGGCGCGATTGTCGAGCCCCTGCGCCGTGAAGAAGTTGGTTGGATTGTCCAGCGCCGAATTGACCTTCTTGCCGCTCGCAAGACGATTTTGAGTGGTGGACAAGAGCGAGGCGGTGTCTTGCAGCGAAAGCAGGTTCTGGCGAACCGCCGCGGTGAGAACAATGCCGGACATATCAGGCGCCTTCCGTCGTTTACCTCCGCGGTATCTAACGGGCCTTCCTTTAAATTATGGTTAACGCCCCCTTAAATTGTTTAGTTAACGACTGGTTACCGAGCGCCCACCCGCGGACCCTGCGCCGGCGGCTTTCCCGATCGCGGCGACAAAAAAAACGGCGGGGTTTCCCCCGCCGTTCTTGCTTGGTCGTTCTTGCAGAAGATCAGCGGAGCAGCTGCAACACGCTCTGCTGCGACTGGTTGGCGAGCGCCAGCGCCGAGGTCGCGATCGACTGGCGGGTCGACAGCGCCTGGCTGTTGGCCGCTTCCTCGTTCGGGTCGGCCAGCGTCAGGTTGGACGCACCGGTCTGCAACACGTTGATCAGGTTCTTGTTGAAATCCTGACGGAGTTGCACGACCGACAGATTCGAACCGAGCGCGGATGCTTCGGTGCGGAGCGTAGTGCTGGCCGCGCTGAGCTTGGTGAGCGCCGCGTTGGCCGAGCTGTTGTCCAGGAAGTCCGTGCCCGCGGTCAGCGAGCCAAGGCCGAGGCCGGCCGCGTTGAAAGTGACGCCAGTGATGGTGAGCGTGGACTTGGCCGTTTCGTCGAAAGTCAGCTTGAGGTTGTCACCATTCAGCAGGTTGATACCATTGAAGGACGAATCCTGAGCAGTGGTCGTGATCTGCGTGATGATGTTGTTGTACTGAGACACCAAGCTGGCACGCGTCGCCTGAGAGCTCGCATCAGCGGTGGGTGCAGTCGGAGCTCCGAACGTCACAGAACCGGTGGTTCCCGAAAGAGCAATCGTACCAATCGTGGACGAAAGCACGTCGTTGGTCGTGCTGAACACCAGGTTGTTGGAGCTGTCGAGGCTGGCGGTCAGGTTGTTGGACGCCAAAGCCGTGTTCAACTGAGCCAGCGTGGTGGTGGCGCCGAAGGTGAAGGCGGTCGCCGTGCCGCCACCAGTGGCAGCGATGGAGAGAACCTCGCCGCTCTTGATCAGGGTGCCGTCGGTCAGGTTAGCCGCGGTCCCGGTCAGGGCAGCCGAAGACGTCGACGTCGAGTGAGTCGTATAGCCAGCGGGCGCCTGAAGCACCTGGTTGGCGATCGACTTGGCGGTATCGACCAGGCTCTGCAGCGAGGTCAGGCCCGTGTTGGCGGCCTGCAACACCTGCACACCGTTGCCGATGCTGTCGAGCAGGTTGCCGATGTCGGAAGCGCGGTTGTTGAGACCCTGCGCCGTGAAGAAGTTGGTGGGATTGTCGAGCGCCGAGTTGACCTTGTTACCCGTGGCCAGAGCGTTCTGCGTGGTGGCCAGGAGCGCGGCGGTGCCCTGAAGCGAAAGAAGGTTCTGACGAACTGCAGCGGAGAGAACAATACCGGACATAAGTGTACCTTTCTGGTTTACGCATGACATCCGACCGTTCAGGCCGGATTACCGCGGCACAGTGAGAGCAAGCCGTCTAACAAAACATGAATTGAATCTGGGCAATTTCGACCGCCGACTCGGAGCCAAGACTGGAAACAGGGCTCTCACGACCCTGCCGCCAAAATCACCTCATTGATAATAATGAACTTTCCCACCGATTCATTTCCGTTTACCGGCTGTTAACCATAAGTCCGAAAGACTGCTTATTGCTAAGATCGTTCGCGTGGATTGCAGGTGCATCGTCGACACTTGATCGCGCACATTCCAACACCCGATCCAACACGACAGCCGACAGCGGAGAACAGAGATGGCGCTAAAGGTCGAGCTCAAGCCGCACGAACGGATCATCATCGGCAACTGCGTGATCACCAATACCGATCAACGCGCCCGGCTTCTGATCGACGGCGACAAGATTCCGATCCTGCGTGAAAAGGACATTCTGACGCCGGAAACCGCCGACACGCCGGCGAAACTGATCTATCTGGCGGTCCAGCTGATGTACATTTCGCCGGACCCGCACGAAAATCACAGCACCTATTTCAATCTCGTGCGCGATCTCGTCACCGTCGCACCAACGACGTGGCCGTTGATCGAAAGCATCAACACCAACATCCTCAACGGCGAACTCTATCACGCCTTGAAGGAAGCAAAGAAGCTCGTCGCCTACGAGAAGAAGCTGCTGGACGAAGCCCGCGAGAAGCAAGGCGCCGCTGTCGAAGCCGCCTAGACGTCACGATCTCCTGAATAGAATAAAGCAGGCGCTAGGCCGCGTGATCTTCCGTCGATCGCCGCGCGCCGAACTCCAGCACCGCAGCAAGAAGTGCATCGATATCGCACGTGTCGGTGCGATGATTGACGATCGCTGCACGGATCGCGAGCTTGCCATCGAGCTTCGTGGTCGATGGCGCGGCGACGCCGGATTCCTGGATATCGATCACGATCTCGCTGTTGACGCGGTCGGCATCGTCAGCGCGATAGCGGAAGCAGACGATGTTGAGCTGCGCCGGCGCGATCAACTCGAGCCGCGGCTCCGCTGAAATCCTGGTCTCGAGATAACGCGCCAGGCGGCAGGTACGCTCGATCATCGCACCCAGTTTCTCGGTGCCGAATGCCTTGAGCGTGAACCAGGTCTTCAGCGCGCGAAAACCTCGCGACAGATCGGGACCCAGATCGCACGGCCATGGCGAGCCCGCCGCAAGACCGCGCGTCTCGCGCCGCAGGTAGACCGCCGGCGCCGCAAAGGCATCGAGATGACGCTGTTGATCGCGGACGAGCAGAAAGCCCGCATCATACGGCACCTGCCCCCATTTATGGAAATCGAGCGCGACAGAATCGGCGCTTTCCAAACCGGCAAGACGCGGCGCCAGCGCCGGCGACAGAACGCCGAGTGCGCCGTAAGCCCCGTCAACATGAAACCAGAGTTTCTCCTGGCGGCATAACGCGCTCAAGCCTGCAAGATCGTCGATCGCGCCGACATCGACCGTGCCGGCCGACCCGACCACAAGGAACGGCCTCAAGCCGATCTCGCGATCGCGCTTGATCTGCGCACGCATCGCCTCGACGTCGACGCGATGCAAACGATCGACCGGCATGCAGCGCAGCGCGTCGGTGCCGAAGCCCGCAAGGTCCATCGCCTTGGACACGCAACCATGCGCCGCGTTCGACGTGTAGGCCGTCAGCATGCTGCCTTCGCCGCCAACGCCGTGCTGCCGCACCGAAGCGCCAAGCGCCGCGGTGCGCGCCACCCACACGGCCATCAGGTTGGCCATCGACGTGCCCGTCACGAAGATGCCGCTCGCGCCTTCCGGAAAGCCGAGCATCGATCGCGTCCATTCCGTGATCTGGCGTTCGACTTCGATCGGCATGTGATCGCGGCCGCCGAGATTGGCGTTTAGTCCGCCCGCCAGCATTTCCGCGAGCATACCGATCACATTGCCGCCGCCATGCACCCATCCCATGAAACCGGGATGAACGTTGCCGGTCGCATAGGGCGCGATGAACTTGGCGTATTCCTGATAGATATCGCTAAGTTCTGAAGGCTGGCGCGGCAGTTCGCGGCGAAATCGCGCACGAACATCGTCCGGGATCGGGCGCCAGACCGGCCGCTCCCTGATATTGGCGATGGCATCGATGGCCTCATCGAGCATGCGATGGGCTTGTTCACGCACATCGTCCCAAGCCGCCGGATCGAGCGTTTCGCTCGGCCCGACGCTCGAAGATGGTTCGGCCGGCACCTTCGTCACGCCGCCGCCTCGCTTGCACGTCCGGCGCGGCGATATAACAGTGCGGCGAACGCATCGAACACTTTTCGCATCTGCGGCACCTTGTACGGAAAGACATCGGGCGGATCCATGTCGTGGACGATCGCCGTATTGTCGGCCTCGAAGATCAGCAACGATCCGTCTCTGGTTTCCGCGCAGTCTATCGTGAAGTAATCGAGCCCGATACGCTTCGCAAGGCCTGACAATGCCGCGCGATGCTGCTGCGCAAAACCGGCATCGAACGTCTGCATGAACGCCTGTTCCTCGCGGCGTTTGTCCGCACTCGCCGCCATCTGCGCATTCATGTACCAGATGTCCCAACGATCGGCGATGGCAAGGTGAACCGCGTAGGGCTGCCCATCGATCAGGGCGATGCGGGCCTTGCGAAACAGCCCGTCGTCGCTTCGATAATCGATAAAGCGGGAAATGAAGAAGAGTTCTTCCGACCTTTCGGCGAGATAGCGCTCGATGGCGAGCGCATCGTCCAACTTCGCAAGACCTTTGCCGGCGTGTGAACCGCGCGGTCTGACGATGAGAGGAAAGGCAAGATCGGGCGCGATCTCGGCGAGCGCGAGCACCGATCGGGAAAGTCCCGCAAGCTGCTCGCGCGTCAGACAGACCGTCTGCGGAATCTCGAGACCTTCGACACCGCCGAGCAAGCCAGGAAGCTTGTCACGATCGAGGCGGCCAATCAGACCAGGCAGATTGAGCAGCGGCCGCGGCCAGTTGGGTGCAGCGTGTACGATCTTGTCGAGTGCCGCGCGACAATCGTCGGAGTCCGAGGCAACCACCATCGCAACATCATGTGGAGGCAACCAGTCGGGCCACGCCATATCGGGCAGGACGTAGAGTGTCGTCAATTCGATGCCGCTGCCTTCGAGAAGGAATTCGATCGGCGTGTTGCTCCCGATGTCGGTCGCGGCTGCGAGCGCCAGAACACGCAAATGCGGCGGCCTCGCCGTGCAGGGCGAACGGAACAATTGATGCGAGCCAAGGATGGTCTCTTGGATCGCAAGCCCAGCTTGCTTGTCGCCGAGCAGCTGCGCGATCACGGAAAGATCGAGCCCCTCGCCGGCTTCGATCGAGCCATCAAGAAGTCTCGTGATCAACCGCCGCCATAATGGACGAAGATCGTGTCCGGCCTCGGCGGCGCGCGTCAGCCTGGCAAGACCGATGCACTCGGCGCAAGGCTGCCGGGAAATGCCGGTTCGGCGTGAAGACGCGCCGCCCGCTTCAGGCCGCATCGCTCGCCTGAGCCGGGCTTGCGAATTGGGAAGCGACATTGCCCCGGAACACCGAGGGTCCGACATGGTCGAGGCAGCTTTGCAGATCGGCCCAGATCTCGCCGCCGATGTCGGTCCAGCGCTTGCAGAACGCGAAATCCTCGCTGAGATAGGTGCCGGTCGCCGGATCGATCATGCATTCGAACAATGCGAAGCGGTTTGGACTTCCAAGCAGCGCATCGTGCGAATGCTCGCGGACGAATTGCAGCGGCGCATAATCCGGATGCGCGCACATCTTCTCGAAGACGTGGCGTCGGATCATCAGAAAGCCCGTCCCTGCATAACGCACGCGCGTAAAGCCGTTGACGACGGCGACGTGGTCGGGATCGTTGAGTTCGAGCACATAGTCGAGCGAGGCCGCCGGCACGTTCGACCGCCTTGCCTCGATCGCGGCTTTCGCCTTCTCCCAGTTGACGCGCTTGATCGGATAGAGACCGGCGACGACATCGGCGGCCGATTCGACCAGGCGAAACACCTGCTCCGGCGTGAATCCAATGTCGGCATCGACAAACAGAAGATGCGTCGCGGTTGGATCATCGAGAAACGATGTCATCAGATTGGCGCGGGCGCGCGTGATCAGCGCATCGCCGTCGCGCAGTTCGACCTTGAGCCGCACGTTCGAGAGCGAACGCACGGCGCGCTGCAGAGCGAAGATCGAATTGACGTAAAGCGTGGAGACCTGACCGCCGAAGCAGGGTGTCGCCACTACGAGGTGAATCTGCTCGGTCATGAGGTGCTCCTTGCGGCCAGCGCCCGTCCTGGGCAATGGCCGGCCGCAATCCTCACCAATCAGTAAATAGACGTGGTTAACGAAACCCTAACGGGGTTCATCCCGCCCGGCCGCTCAATTCACCGGCGAGGCGGGCGATGACGCCGTCCCAGTCGCCAAAGGCCGACTGCCGCAGCAGTTTTGCGCTCGGATACCAGGGGGTGTCGTCCCGTCCCCGCAGCCAGCGGAAATCTGCCGCGTGCGGCAGCAGAATCACGACCGGCTTGCCCAGGCTGCCCGCCAGATGCGCCACAGCCGTATCGACGGAAACGACGACGTCGAGCAACGAGATCACGGCGGCCGTGTCGGAGAAATCGGCAAGTTCGGGGCCGAGATCGATCACATCTGGCAAACCCCGCAAGCTCTCCCGATCAGCCTCGCGCAGCTCGCGTTGCAGACTGACGCATCTCAGCGGCAGTTCGGCAAGCAGCCGGCTGAGTTTTGCCAGCGGGATCGAACGATTGGCGTCGTTCTTGTGCGCCGACGAACCGGACCAGACGAAGCCGACGCGCGGGCCGCCCTCGCCCAGCCGCTCGCGCCAATGCGCCAGGCGATCCGCTGGCGCCTTGAGGTAAGACATTTGCGCCGGGACGCTCGCAAGCTCGGTGCCGAAGGCGAACGGCAAGCTCATCAAGGGACAGTGCAGGTCGAAGGGCGGTAGCGCACCTCCCTTGGCGACGATCTCGAGATTTTCGAACTGCGACAACAGCGACGTCAGTTCACCTTGGACTTCGCAGATCACGCGCGCGCCGCGGCTTGCGACGAGCGGTGCATAGCGAATGAACTGAAGCGTGTCGCCAAAGCCTTGTTCGGCGTGCAGCAGGACCGTCTTGCCCGCAAGTGACACGTCGCCAAGCCATTGCGGCTGGCGGAACGAGCGCCGCTTGTCGGCAAACGCATTGGTTTTCCAGCGCCACTCATAGGCTTTCCAGCCGGCGCCGAAATCGCCGAGCGTCAGGTGAGCCAACGCGAGTTCGAAATGCGCCTCGGGAAAATCCGGGCTTTTCCCGATCGCCGCCGCCAGACTTGCGAGCGCCTCCTGCGGCCGGTCGAGCCGGCGCAGCGCATGGCCGCGATTAGTCAGGATCTGCGGATGCTCCGGCATCAGCGCCAGCGCCTGCTCGTAACTTTCAAGCGCATCCGCCGGGCGGTTGAAGCGCAACAACGTGTTGCCGCGGTTGACGCGCGCGCCGACATGCGACGGATTATGCACCAGCGCCTCGTCATAGCTTGCAAGCGCTTCCGTAATCCGATCCAGGGCAAGAAAGGCGTTACCGAGATTATAGAGAATCTCCGGATGACGCGGCGACAAGGCCAGCGCGTTGCGATATTGCGCGATGGCTTCTGCGAATTGTCCCGCATTGTGAAGCGCGAGGCCGAGATTGGACGCCGCGTCGAGCGAGCCCGCGTTGGCCTTCACCGCTTTGGCGAGAAACCCGACCGCCTCGAGATTTTTGCCGCGCTGAAGCTTGACGTAGCCGAGCAAGTGCAGCGTATCGAAATGATCTGGACAATATTCCAGGATCGCCGTGAACAGCTTTTCGGCCTTTTCGAGATGGCCGTCCTGGAGCGCGCCCATGGCTTGCCGCTGCAATCGCGCGAGGTTCGGTGTCCGCGCGGACGCGCTTTTCCATTGAGCAGACAAGGACGAAACCCCCTCGATGGCGCACGCATCGCCGCCGTTATCGAATCAAACGGCGCGGCTAAGACTATCATTTTTAAGGGCATTCGGCGGCAGCGCTGACCGGCGCCGCATCGCGCGCGCTTGTCACAGATCTGGTCCGCAACTTGCATCGCGCCTGCATATTCTCCCAGGACGACAGGTGAGGCAGATGCGCATTTTCCGGACTTTTGTTGCCGCGGCTGTGGCGACGGGGCTCTTTGTCTTGCCGTCAAAGGCCGAAACCACCCTTCGTATTGCGATGACGGCTTCCGACATTCCGACGACGACGGGCATGCCGAACAACGGCTTCGAAGGCATGCGCTTTCTCGGCTATCCGATTTTCGAAGGGCTCGTGCTGTGGGATCTCGCCGGCACCGAGCGCCTCGCCGATCTGAGGCCGGGGCTGGCCGAAAAATGGGAACAGGCGCCGGACGACAACAAGACCTGGATCTTTCACCTGCGTCAGGGCGTGAAGTTCCACGACGGCACCGACTTCAACGCCGATGCCGTGATCTGGAATCTCGATCGCTACTTCAAGAACGACAGTCCGCAATACGAGCTTCCGGGTTCAGCGATCTCGCGCGCCCGCGCGCCGCTGCTCGCTTCCTACAAGAAGATCGACGACGCGACGGTTGCGATCACCACGACCAAGCCTGCTTCGTATTTCCCGTATATGGCGGTCTATCTTCTCTTCACCTCGCCAGCATCCTTCGAGAAGGCCGGCCGGGACTGGACCAAGGTCGCGACCTTGCCCGCCGCCGGTACCGGCCCCTTCCGCATCACCAAGGTCGTGCCACGCCAGGAAGTCGATCTTGCGCGCTGGGATGGCTACTGGGATCCGAACAAGAAGGCGAAACTCGACAACGTCGTGCTGATGCCGATACCCGAGGCCAATACGCGGCTGGCGGCGCTTCGCTCCGGGCAGGTCGACTGGATCGAGGTGCCGCCGGCGGACGGTATCGCTTCGCTGAAGGCCTCCGGCTTCACCATCACCACCGGCTCCTACCCGCACGTCTGGCCGTGGTTCTATAACATCGGCGCGACTGGCAGCCCGTTCAAGGACGTCCGTGTCCGGCAAGCGCTGAACTATTGCGTCGACCGCGCCGCGCTGGTGGAACTGCTCAATGGTACCGCCGAGCCTTCGGTAGGATGGCTGAAAACCAGCGACCCGAATTTCGGCTCGCCGCAAAACCGCTATACCTTCGATCCGGCCAAAGGCAAGAAGCTGCTCGCGGAAGCCGGCTTCACGCCAGACAAGCCGCTCGCCTTCAAGGCAATGATCTCGACCTCGGGCTCGGGACAGATGTCGCCGCTGCCGATGAACGAGTTCATCCAGCAAAATCTCAAGGAGGCCTGCGGCGTCGACGTCACCTTCGACGTCGTGGAATGGCAGATCCTGCTCAACGCCGCGCGCGCGACCCCCGACAGTCCGAACCTGAAAGGCGCGATGGTGCTCAACGTATCATCGCCCTCCTCCGATGTCGGCGTCATGGCACGGTATTTCTCCTCCGCCAACTTCTCGCCGAACGGATTCAATTTCGAACAATGGAAGGACGAAGCTTTCGACGAAGCATTGCCGACGCTGGCCGAGGCCAGCGATCCGGCCGTGATCTCAAGCGCCTTTCGCAAGGCGCACGAGCGGCTGGTCGACAATCCGCCCTGGCTCTACATTGTTCACGACCTCAATCCGCGCGCCATGAGCCCGAAGGTCAAGGGTTTCATCTCGCCACAGTCATGGTTCGTCGATCTGACGCTGGTCAGCATGCAATAAGAGGCGAATTTCCGATGCGGCCGCCTGGCGCGAGGTAAAGTTTCGCTGAATCGTCATTGCGAGAAGCGAAACGGGTAGCCGTATTAAAATCGTCGTGCCTCAACGCTGGGGAATCACCGGCAGCAACAGCTGGCAGCTCCCCTGCCGGTCGAGATGCAATGTCGTCGTTCCCGCAAAGATCTTGCGCGGCCGGTCGCGCGGATCGTCGTGCAGGAACGGCCCGCATCCAAGCAGTTCATTCTTGAAATTGGAGAGCCTGGCTCCGGTGCTGGCCTGCCACCTGTAATCCGTACCGCGCACGCTGAGGCCGATGCGGTATCCTTTCGGAACGACA
>NZ_DASSRP010000122.1:0-13461 GCF_035701725.1 Bradyrhizobium sp. | reverse complement strand
GACTTCGCTTCGTTTGCGTCGATCCTTTCGCCGGTCAGCAACAGGCGCATGGCCTGGCCGTAGCCGATCAAACGGGGCAACAGCTGCGAGGCGCCGCCGCCGCCGACCCAGCCGCGGGTCACCTCGGGCGCGGCGAAGGTCGCCCCAACCCCGGCAACGCGAAGATCGGCGGACAGCGCCATTTCGAGCCCCCCGCCGAGCACCCAGCCTTTCACCGCCGCGACCACTGGCTTGCGGATCGCGCGCACCACGGCGGCGTGCTCGAGACGGCTACGATAGGCCCATGCGTCCGAGTAGCCCGAGAGCGAGGCCAGATCTGTGCCGGCGCAAAACGCCCGATCGCCCTCGCCGCGCAGCAGCACGACCTTGATCGCCTCGTCACGATCGATATCGGCCGCGATCCTTGCGAGCGAGACGATCATCGCCGGCGTCATCGCGTTCAGCTTCTCGGGCCTGTTGATCGTGATCTCCGCGATCCCGCCGGTACAATGCAAGACGATCTGATCTGCCACGCGAACCTCGCTAAAATGCTTTTTGTAACCGGTTACCGCAAGCAGAAACGGCAGCACCATCCAGCCGGCAACGACTTGGTCGGCGTTGTGATCTCTTTGGTCCCTAGATTTGCTGCGTTGCACGCAACACTACCAGAAATCAGTATGGCTTGGTGGGCTTGATTTTCCTCTCGTACGGCCACTCGGCCTCTTCTTATGTAACCGGTTACAACAAATTTCGGAGGTGTTGTCAATCACGTGTCGTCGGCGGAAACAGCCCTTGGGGACAACGCTTGCGGTCACGGCGGCCAACGACCGTTCGTGGCGTCCAGCGGATCGCTGCGGGAGCATGATATCGATAACATTTCTGCTATGCGCGCGTGCCGGATCGCCACCCGGCCGCACGCCGATCACGCTCAACCGATCGGCATCTTGCGGCTTGAAATGCCGTATTATTTGCAAGTTCGTTGTTGATGAGCGCAGGCATGTTCCCTCACGCGTGCGCAGCGCAGCGTGATATCGATAACATCATTTGGCTTGTGGGCAGCCGATACGCTGCTTAGGATCGCCCCAGCCAAAAGAACTGCGGCAAGATGCCCTCACATCGCAGCCGGCACGCCCGGGGGAAAAATTTAGGGAACGCCGATGCCAGCCGAAACGGCGGTGCAGGACACAAGACTCGGAAAGCATGGCCTTCGCATGAAGGACGTTGCGGCGCGCGCCGGAGTCTCGGTGATGACGGTCTCGCGCGCACTGAGCACGCCGGAAAAGGTCTCCGGCGACACGCTCAGGCGCGTGCAGGCTGCCGTCGATGCGGTACTTTACGTGCCGAATGGTCTGGCGGGCAACCTGTCCTCGCGCCGGTCGAAAGCGGTCGGCGTGATCGTTCCCGGCATCAACAATTCGCTTTACTCCGGCATGATCGAGGCCGTATCGGCGACGCTGCGCGCCCAAGGCTATCATTTGATGATCGCCGACAGCGGACTTAGTCTCGAGAACGAGGAAAAAGCCATCACTTCGTTCCTCGCGCAGCGAGTCTGCGGTCTGATTCTGCACAATACCCAGCACACCCGCAAAGCCCGGAACCTGATCTCGAATATCGGCGTGCCGACCATCGAAGTCGGCAACCTGGTGGAACGGCCGATCGATCTTTGCGTCAGCTATTCGAATTTCGATGCGGCAAAAGCGATGACGGTGCACCTTGGCCGGCTGGGCTATCGCCGCATCGCCTTCGTCAGCCTCGCGCTCGCTAACAACGACCGCGCCCGCAAGCGCCGCGACGGATTTCTCGCCGGCCTGCGCGAACTCGGGATTTCGGCGGATTCTTGCCTGAGCATGGAAGCCGAATCCGGCCTTCACGGCGGCGCCGATGCGATCAAACGTATCGCCAAGACCGCGCCATCGATCGAGGCCGTGTTCTTTTCCGCCGACGTCATGGCGGTCGGCGCGCTGCTGGAATGTCAGCGGCGCGGCTGGGGCGTTCCTTCCAAATTCGCGATCTCGAGCTTCGACGACGTCGATCTGCTCCGGCATGTCAGCCCGATGATCACGACGCTGCAGATTCCGCGCGCCGAGATTGGCCGAAAGAGCGCCGAACTTTTGCTGGCGCGCGTGCAGAATCGGTCGACCCTTCCCAAGGTCGTCGATCTCGGCTTTGACATCATCCAGCGCGAAAGCACCTAAGAAGCCGCCGCCAAAGCGAGCCTAACCAAGTCAGGGAGTGAAGCATGTCCAAACCAGAGCTGGGATTCGTAGGCGTCGGACGCATGGGCGGCCCGATGTCGGAACGGCTGTTGGAGGCCGGTTATTCGCTGACGATCTTCGACACCGATGCCGCGCAAGTCGAGGCGCTCGTCAAGAAAGGCGCCAAGAAGGCCTCCTCCGCCGCAGAAGTCGCCTCCGCCGCCGACATCGTTCTGATGAGCCTGCCGACTCCCGACATCGTCCGCAACGTGGCGCTCGGCGAGAAAGGCGTCGCCCGAGGCAACCGCGTGCGCACCTTGATCGATCTGTCGACGACCGGTCCGGGCGTGTCGAACATCGTCGCCAAGGAGCTGACACAGCGCAACATCTCCTGGGTCGACTCGCCGGTCAGCGGCGGCGTGAAGGGCGCTGCGGCCGGCACCCTTGCCGTGATGGTGTCCTGCCCGAAGCCGGTATTCGAGGAAGTCGAGCCGATCCTGAAAGTATTCGGCAAGATATTCTTCACCGGCGAAAAGCCCGGCCTCGCCCAGACCGCCAAGCTCGCCAACAATCTGATGGCTGCCGCCGCGCTCGTGATCACGTCCGAAGCGGTGGCGATGGGCGTCAAGGCCGGCCTCGACGCCAAGGTCTTGATCGACATTATCAACGCCTCTAGCGGGCGCAACAGCGCTTCCCAGGACAAGTTTCCGCGCGCGGTGTTGCCCGGCACGTTCGATTTCGGCTTTGCGACCGGGCTTTCTTACAAGGATGTCCGCCTGTGCATCGACGAGGCGGAGGCGATGGGCGTACCGATGGTTTGCGGCGCCTCGGTTCGCGAGATGCTGGCGATCACCAATGCGAAGTTCGGCGCCAACTCCGACTTCACCTGCATCGCAAAGGTCCTGGAGGAATGGGCTGGCGTCGAGATGCGCGGATGAACGATGCGGCCATGACCGAACCGATCCTGAAGGACCGTTATGCGCTGATCACCGGCGCCACCGCGGGGCTTGGCCTTGCGGTCGCTGAAAAACTGGCCGCCGCCGGCGCCAACATCGTGCTGAACGGTCTCGACGACGGCAGCAAAGCCGCCGCCGATCTTGCCGCCCGGTTCGGGGTAAAGGCGATCTTCATTCGCGCCGACCTGTCGCAGGAAAGCGAGATCGAGGCGATGATGAAGGATATCGTCGGTCGTTTCGACCGCCTCGACATCGTCATCAACAACGCGGTCGTCAGATCCTTCGCGCCCGTCGAGGCGTTCGCGCCGGCCGACTGGAACCGGGCGCTGGCCGTCAATCTTTCGGCGCCTTTTCACATCATCCGCCTGGCGCTTGCCGGCATGAAGCAGCGCGGCTTCGGCCGCATCGTCAACATGTCCTCGATCTATGGCTCGCGCGCGACCGAAAACCGCATCGACTACGTCACCACCAAGACGGCGATTGTCGGCCTCACCCGTTCCGTCGCGCTCGAGACTGTCAAGACCGGCATCACCTGCAACGCGGTCAGTCCGGGAACGCTGCCGACGCCGGCGATCGAACACCGCATCGCCGCAATCGCCGCAAAGGATGGCTTGTCGCCGAAAGATGCGGAGCGCCGCTACCTCTCCGAGCGCCAGCCGAGCGGGCGTTTTGTCGAGCTCGGCGCGGTCGGCGATCTCATCGTTTTCCTCTGCAGCCCCTCGGCCGCCGATATCACCGGCGCGGTGCTGCCGATCGACGGCGGCTGGGCGGCGGCCTGACCAACAAGAGAGAAACCGTGAACCGAACATTCAATCGAACCAACGTTGAGCACCGGCAGCCGACAGATGGCAGCCGGAATGAAAAGAAGGAGTAGAACACATGGAATTGGGATTTATCGGTCTCGGCCAGATGGGCAGCCGCATGGCGATACGCCTGCTGGACGCCGGCTACAGCCTCACGGTGTTCGACCGCGACGAAGCCGCGATGGCAAAGCTCGTTGCGCGCGGGGCACGCAAGGCGACGAGCGCCGCCGCGGTCGCTGCCGCATCAGAGACGGTGCTGATGAGCCTGCCGACGCCGGACGTCGTGCGCGCCGTCGTTCTCGGTCCTGATGGCGTCGTCGAATCCAACCGCACCACCAAGCTTGTCGACCTCTCGACGACCGGCCCCCGCATGGCGACCAGTATCGCCACCGAGCTGGACAAGGCCGGCCGCATCTCGCTGATCGACGCGCCGGTCAGCGGCGGCACCAATGGTGCCGAGAAGGGCACGTTGGCAGTGATGGTGTCGGGCAATTCAGAGGCCGTCGAAGCGCTGCGCCCGGTACTGAGCGTGTTCGGAAAGATATTCGTCTGCGGCGACAGACCGGGCATGGGACAGACCATGAAGCTCGCCAACAACATGATTGCGGTGGCGGCGCTTGCGATTTCCTCCGAAGCGATGGCGATGGGCGCCAAGGCAGGTCTCGATCCGCAGATCATGATCGAAACCATCATGGCCTCAAGCGGCGGCAACGTCGCGCTGCGCGACAAATTTCCCAAAGCCGTGCTCACCGGCACATTCGATTTCGGTTTCGCCACCGGCCTTTCCTACAAGGATGTGCGCCTGTGCGTCGACGAGGCCGAAGGCATGGGTGTGCCGATGGTGGTCGGCGCGGCGGTGCGCCAGCTCATGGCGGTGACCAACGCCACCTTCGGCGCCGACAGCGACTTTACCTCCGTGGCGCGCGTGCTGGAGGGATGGGCCAACGTGAAGATCCGCGCCAAGCCGCCAAAGACCTGAAATCACGCGGTAGCTGACAAAAACAAAACAAATACAGGGGGAAACTGATGGCGAATGAAGCAGCCGACATTGGCTGGCGGCTCGACCGGCTGAATATATCCCGCTTTCACTGGCGCGTGCTGGCGTTGATCGCGTCCGGCATGTTCTTCGATTCCTTCGATCTGTATCTCGCCAGCGGCGTGCTCGGCGCCATGGTGCAATCGGGGGAATCGACGCTCGCGTTGAACGCATCCTTCATCTCCGCCACCTTCCTTGGCATGATGATCGGCGCCTGGTGCGCCGGTCTGCTCGGCGATCGTTTTGGCCGCAAGTTCAGCTACCAGTTCAACCTGATGCTGTTCGGCGGCGCATCGCTGGCCGGCGCCTTCTGCCCCACCATGCAATGGCTGATCGTCGCCCGCTTCTTCATGGGCCTGGGGTTAGGGGCCGAAATCGTCGTCGGCTACGGCACCATCAGCGAGTTCATTCCGGCGCGCCACCGCGGACAATTCGCGGCGTTGCTGAACCTGATCATCAACAGCAGCTTGTTCCTGGCTACCGTGATCGGCTGGGCCGTGATCCCGAAATTCGGCTGGCGCTGGATGTTTGCCATCGTCGCCGTTGGCGCCTTCGTCGTCTGGTTCCTGCGGCGATCGCTGCCGGAATCGCCGCGATGGCTGGTCCGACAGGGCCGGATCGACGAAGCCGAGAAAATCGTCAACCGCGCCGAGGCGGAATCGACTGTCAATAAGGATGTTGCAGCAGCGCCCGTCGCCGCCAAGGGCGGTAGCTACACGCTCGGCGACCTGTTCCGCCCGCCGCTGCTGGTTCGGACGACCCTGGCTGTTGTCGTGACGGTCTGCCTTCTCACCTTCAACTTCGCCTTTGTGGGCTGGGTCCCGACATTCCTGGTCAAGCAAGGCCTCGGCATCTCGAATTCACTCGGGATGTCGGCGCTGATTTTTGCCGGCGGTCCGCTCGGTTCGCTGATCGGCCTGTTGCTCTGTGAAAGGATCGGACGCCGCTGGGGCATCGTTGCGTTTTCCGCGATCGGAATTGCCGTCAGCGCCGCCTATGTGAGCGTCACGGACGTCACGCTTGTGGTGACCTTTGGCTTCCTGGTGAGCTGCGTGATCTACGTGCTGTCCTCGCTCAGCATCGCCTGCTACGTGCCCGAACTGTTCCCGACCGAGGTTCGGCTGCGCGGCAGCGGAGTAGCCAATACCGCAGGGCGCGCCGTCAATATCGCGGTGCCCTATGCAATCGCGGCAACGTTCGATCAGTTCGGGCTGTATGGCGTGCTCGGGCTGATCAGCGCGGCACTGCTGCTGCAAATGGTGATGCTGGCAACGATGGGAATCGAGACCAAGCAGCGATCGCTGGAGGAGCTTGCCGGGCAAACGCCCTAGCAGGACTGGCAATGCAGGCCGGCCGCAGTCGTTTGCGGCCGGCTCGTCCGCCAGATGGAAACCCGAGGTTACTTGCCCTGCACTTCCTTGATCGCTTCGCGCGCGTTGCGGAAGGAATCCATGCCGGCCGGCACGCCGCAATAGACCGCCACCTGAAGCAGGATTTCCTTGATTTCGTCGACCGTGACCCCGTTGGTGAGGGCGCCGCGGACGTGCAACTTCAACTCATGCGTTTTGCCGAGCGCGCTCAGCATCGCCAGATTGAGCATGCTGCGCGTCTTCTTGTCGAGGCCCGGCCGCGTCCAGCAAGCGCCCCAGCAGAATTCGGTCGACCATTCCGCCATGGTGCGCGTGAATTCATCCGCGCCCGCGATCGACTTGTTGACGTAATCCTCCCCAAGCACTTCCTTGCGGACTTTGAGACCTTTTTCGAACAGTTCGGTCTTGCTCATGATCCATCTTCCATCTTTTTTGAAACGTTCAGCTCACCCGGAAGCGCCGCCCACATCGTTGCAAGGAGCGACTTCCACGAATTGCCGCCGCGATCCTAATCGCAGGTGCGACCAACTGTCGACCGCAAATTCTCCTGCTTGACAGATTGACAGACAATCTCAACAGTTGCCCTCCCCGGCTGCCGAGCGGCCGGGGATACAAACGCGCCCCGAACCAACGTGGCGACAGGGAGGACACTGGCCGGACGACAGCCGGTTCCGGATCGATGCGCCAAAAGACGCTTCAAATCCGGATGCGGTGAGATACCGGCCACAACAAGAGGGCCAAAGGCCGCCGATGAGCCAATTCATCGAGAGCTTTCTGCAAGCCATGACCGCGGGAATCCTGATCGGCGCGGTTTACGGCCTGATGTGCGTCGGGCTGGGGCTGATCTTTGGCGTCATGCGCGTGATCAATTTCGCCCATGGCGATTTCATGATGCTCGGCATGTACACCGCGTTCTACCTGTTCACGCTGCTCGGCGTACAGGCTGTCTTCGGCAACACGGTCGGGCCTTTCGTCTCGATCCTGCTGGCCGGACCGATCCTTGCAGTGTTCGGCTATGCGGTCCATCGCCTGCTGATCTCGCGCGTTTCCGGTACGCGGACTGCGTCGCTGGAAGGCGAAGGACATTATGCGCAGCTCATTCTGACGCTCGGCATCGCGCTGATCCTGCAAAATGGCGGCCTGATCGCATTCGGTTCGGTGCTCGCCTCGATCCGCACACCGCTGTCGAGTTCGGCCTGGGAACTCGGCCCGTTCTTCGATATCAGCGTATTCGTCAACAAGGCGCGCGGCATCGACGCCATCGTCTCGCTGGTGACGATGGTGCTGCTCAGCCTGATGATCGCGCGCTCGCGGGTCGGTAAATCGCTGCGCGCCGCCGCCGACAATCCCACTGCTGCGACTTACATGGGCATCGACGTCGATCGCGCTCATCGCGTCGCATTCGCATTGGGAACCGGCATCACGGCGATCGCCGGCGGCCTGCTCGCCACCAACTATCCGTTCCATCCGTTCGTTGGCCTGGAATATGTGATCGTGATGTATGCCGGCGTGGTGCTCGGCGGCATGGGCAGCATCATCGGCGCGTTCTGGGGCGGCATGACCATCGGCCTGGTGCAGCAGATGTCGACCATCGTGTTGCCGACGCAACTGCAGAATGCCGCGATCTTCGTGGTGTTTCTCCTGATCATCTTTTTCCGTCCGCAGGGCTTCTTCGGGCGGATGGTCGAGAGGACGTAGCGATGTCGATCCGGCGTTCGATCGTTTCCGTTATGGCATTCGCGCTGACCTACGCCGCGGTCTCGCTCCTCATCACCAACTCCTACTACCAGTTGATCATGACGCTGGTCCTGGTCTGGGCTGTGTTCGGCCTGTCCTGGAATCTCTTGAGCGGCTATACCGGGCTGATCTCGTTTGGCCATGCCGCCTTCTTCGGCATCGGCGCCTACACCACCGCGCTCGGCCAGATCTACTTCGATATCTCGCCCTGGCTGTTGATCCCGATCGCCGCGATGCTCGGCGGCCTTGCCGGTCTGTTGATCGGCTACCCGACCTTCCGCTTGCAGGGCCACTATTTTGCGCTGGCGATGCTCGCTTATCCGCTCGCCATTCTCTATGTCTTCGAATGGCTCGGCTTTCAGGAAATCACGCTGCCGATCAAGCGCGACAACCCGATCGCCTATATGCAATTCAGCGATCCCCGCCTCTACACCATGGTGGCGTTGATCATGCTGACCGGCATTATCGTGCTCACGCGCGCCGTGGAGCGCAGCCGGTTCGGCATGGCGCTGCTCGCGATCAAGCAGAACCAGGCGGCGGCCGAAGCCGCCGGCATCAACACGCTGGCCTGGAAGCTGCGCGCGATCGCGCTCTCAGGCGCCATCGCAGGCGCCATCGGCGCCTTCTATGCAGTGGTGCTGCTGGTGGTGACGCCGCAGTCGGTGTTCGGCATGCTGGTGTCGGCGCAGGCTCTGACGGTTGCAATGTTCGGCGGCGTCGGCACTGTCTGGGGGCCTGTGATCGGCAGCGTCATTCTGATCCCGCTGGCTGAGACGCTGAACGCCGAGGCCGGCTCGCGCTTTCCCGGCATTCAGGGCGTGATCTTCGGGCTTGCGATCATCTGCGTGATCCTGCTCGCGCCCGAGGGCCTGTTCTGGAAAATCCGCGATGTCTTGCGCCGGCGCGAACTCGCGCAGGCCCCGCCCGAACCGGCAAGCGCGGTCGCTTCCGCCAACGTCACGCCGCTTCCGGTACCACTGCGGCGCGACAGACCAAGTGAGGACGTTATTCTCGAGGTTCGCAACCTGTCGCGCTCGTTCGGCGGGCTCAAAGCGGTGCAGGATGTCTCCTTCAAGCTTCACCGCAACGAGATCCTCGGCATCATCGGGCCGAACGGCGCGGGGAAGACCACGTTGTTCAACCTGCTCAACGGCTTTCTCCGGCCGGACGGCGGCGAGGTCTTGCTCGAAGGGCGCGACATGTTCGCGCGCAAGCCGCACGAACTATGCGAAGCGGGCGTGGCGCGGACGTTCCAGATCATGCGTCCGTTTCCGCGCATGTCGATATCGGACAACGTGATCGTCGGCGCTTACGTGCGGGCCAAGACCGACATGGAAGCGCGAAAGCTGGCAGCCGATGCGATCTCGCGCGTCGGCCTGACGTCGGTCGCCGACCGTGTCGCGGGCGAACTCTCGACCAAGGAGCTGCGGCTGATGGAGCTCGCCCGTGCGCTGGCCGGCCAGCCCAAGCTTCTCCTGCTCGACGAGACGCTCGCCGGTCTTGGCCAGGACGAGGCCGACGAGGTCGTCGCCGTGATTCAGCGCCTGGCGCGCGACAACATGACGATCGCCATCATCGAGCACACGATGCAGGCGATGGTCCGCCTGGTCGACAACTTCCTTGTGCTGGATCACGGCGCGGTGCTGCTCGAGGGCAAGCCCGAGCAAGTGACCCGCGACAACCGTGTGATCGAGGCCTATCTCGGCAAGAAATGGGTGGCCCATGCTGCGCATTGACGGGCTCTCGACCGGTTATTCCGCGCGGCCCGTGCTGAGCGGCGTTTCGATCAATGTCGAGGCCGGCCAATTCGTCGCCATCGTCGGCCCCAACGGCGCCGGCAAAACCACGCTGTTCAAGACGATTTCCGGAATTCTGCGCCCGACCGCTGGAGCCATCACCTTTGAAGGGCGGGACCTGCTGTCGATTGCGCCGCCGCGCCGTCCGCATCTCGGCATCGCCCACGTGCCGGAAGGCCGGCAGGTGTTTCCATCGCTGACCGTCATGGAAAATCTCGAGATGGGCGCGGTGACCGAGGCCGGACAACGCGACTGGAAAGACAACATCGCGCGTATTTTCGAATGGCTTCCGGTATTGGCCGAGCGCCGCACCCAGTTTGCCGGCACGCTCTCCGGCGGCCAGCAGCAGATGCTGGCGATCGGCCGCGGGCTCGCCTCTTCTCCGAAGCTTCTGATGCTGGACGAGCCCTCGATGGGGCTCGCGCCGGCAACCGCCGATCTCATCTTCGACCGCCTGATCGAAATCCGGCGTCAGACGAATTTGACCATCCTGCTGGTGGAGCAGCGCGTCGCCGAGGCGCTGGAGACCGCCGATCATGGCTACGTGCTTGAGGCCGGCCGCATCGCGCTCGAGGGCGACAAGCAGACGCTGCGCGCCGACGATCGTGTCAGGCGCGCTTATCTCGGGATGTGAACAAATCAAAAGAGAATTGGGAGGAAAAACATGAACAGCAAGGCATCGCGGACATCCATCAGCCGCCGAACGATGCTGTCGGGCGCAGCCGCCGTCGGATTGTCGAGCGGCCTGTCGAACGCCGTTCGCGCCCAGGCGCCGGCCGAAGTGAAGGTCGGCCTGATCGTGCCGCTGTCCGGCATCTACACCCGACCGGGCCAGGTGATGAAAATGGGCGCGGAGATGGGCATCGAGCACATCAACGCCAAAGGCGGCATCAAGTCGCTCGGCGGCGCCAAGCTGAAGCTTGTCGTGATCGATTGCGGCGATACCACCGAGAAGGCCAAGAACGCCGCGCAGCGCATGGTGGCGCAGGAAACCGACCTGGTCGCCGCGACCGGCGCCTATCTCTCCTCGTTCACGCTGGCGGTCACCGAGGTGACCGAACGCGCGCAACTGCCGATGCTGACCCTGTCTTATTCGGATCTCATTACAGACCGTGGCTTCAAATTCATCTTCCAGACCGCGGCCACCGCGAGCCGGCAATCCGAACTCGGCCTGCCTGAACTGATGAAGCTCGCGGAGTCCGCCTCCGGCAAGCGGCCGAAGACGGCCGCCATGATCATGGACAATACCGCGACATCGGTCGCGACTGCGAAAGCGTTGAAAGAAAAACTCTTCGCCCAGGAGGGCCTTCAGCTCGTCGTCGACGAGGTCTGGACGCCGCCACTCTCGGACGCGACGCCGCTGATCCAGAAAGTGCGCTCGGCCCGTCCGGACCTGCTGCTGTTCATGCCGAATGCGGTCTCCGACGCCAAGCTGGGGCTGGAAAAAATCAACGAGTTCGGCCTCGGCCAGGGCAAGCTTCCGACCGTCTCCTTCAGCATCACGATTGCCGAGCCCGACATGCTGCAGAGCGTGACGGCCGAGGCCGTCCAGGGCATCATGACCATCGTCGCCAATTGGGGTTCGAAGGGCCACGAAGATCTCATCGCCGAGCTGAAGCAGAAATATAAAGAGCCGTGGATGACGCAGAACGTCATCTCCACCTACGGCGACATGTGGCTGATGAAGGATGCGCTGGAGAAAGCCGGCAAGGCCGACCGCCTTGCGGTGGCCGATGCCTTCCGCACCATGGATGGCGGACCCTCCAAATACTATCCGGGCGGAGAACTGAAGTTCGACGAAAAAGGCCGTCGCGTCGGCGCCGGCGTCGTGATCGTGCAATGGCAGAACGGCGTTCCCGTGACGGTCTATCCGTCGAGCCTTGCGCTGGCGCAGCCGTTCTGGCCGAAAAAAGCCTAAATGAATTTTTCCGGGGAGGATTTCATCATGCAACAGATCAAGCGAAACGCCCACAAGAGCGCAATGACGCGGCGCAGCCTGCTCGCCGGCGCATCCGCCGCCGGCCTTCTCGCGCCACGCGCATGGGCACAATCGCCGGCCGAGGTAAAGGTCGGCCTGTTGGTGCCGATCTCCGGGATGTACGCGCGGCCGGGCACCGTCATGCGCGAGGGCGCCGAGATGGCGGTCGATCACATCAATGCGCAAGGCGGGGTGAAAGCGCTCGCTGGCGCCAAGCTCAAGCTGGTGGTGCTCGATTCCGGCGACACCACCGAAAAGGCCAAGAGCGCGGCCCAGCGCATGGTGGCGCAGGAGCCGGACCTTGTCGCCGCGAGCGCCGCCTATTTGAGTTCGTTTACGCTGGCGGTCACCGAAGTGACCGAGCGGGCGAGCCTTCCGGTGCTCACCCTCTCCTATTCCGACCTGATCACCGATCGCGGCTTCAAGTATGTGTTTCAGACTTCCGCAACAGCCGGATCGCAAGCCAAGCAGGCGCTGCCGCAAATCATCGCGCTTGCCGAAGGCGCTTCGGGCAAGAAGCCGAAGACGGTTGCGATCGTCACCGACAATACCGGCGCCTCCGTTGCTTCCGCCAAGTCGATGCGCGAGGGACTGCTCGCCGCGAATGGCCTGCAACTGGTCCTCGATGAAACCTTCACGCCGCCGCTGGCGGACGCCACATCACTGGTACAGAAGGTCCGCGCCGCCCGGCCCGACCTCCTGTTCTTCCTGCCGACCGTGATTTCCGACGCCAAGCTCGTGCTGGAAAAGATGAACGAGTTCGGCATGGGTCAAGGCAAGGTGCCGACCATCTCCTTCGGCATCGCCATCGCCGAGCCCGATATGTTGCAGACGGTCAGCCCCGAACTGCTCCAGGGCGTACTGACCTGTGTCGCAAGCTGGGGCGCCAAGGGCCACGAGGCGCTGATTGCCGAGCTGAAGAAGCGTTACAACGAACCCTGGATGACGCAGAATGCAATTTCGACCTATGGCGACATGTGGGTGATAAAGGACGCGCTGGAAAAGGCCGGCAAGGCCGACCGCACCGCGGTCGCCGAGGCGCTCCGAACCATGGATGCCGGTCCGTCGAAATACTATCCTCTCGGCGAGATCAAGTTCGACGAAAAGGGCCGTCGGATCGGCGCCGGCATGACCATCGTGCAATGGCAAACCGGCATTCCCGTCACGGTCTTTCCGCCGGAGCTTGCGCTGGCGCAGCCGATATGGCCAAAGAGCTAGTGGGGCGATTTAGCGGCTCCGCTGGAAACCGAAAAGCACCTTGAAGATGGATCGACGCACCGAACTTCAGTCAACGCTCCGCATCGAGGACGTTCCGACCGTCAGAGCCATGGTCGCGCGGAAACTGCGCGAAGCCATCATGTCCGGCACGCTCAAGCCGGGCCAACGGCTGGTCGAACGCGAACTGTGCGAGATGACCGGCGTCAGCCGTCCCTCGATCCGCGAAGCGCTGCGGCTGCTGGAAGCGGACGGGATGGTCAATACCGTCCCCCATCGCGGCCCGGTGGTCGCCACCATCAGCCTCGAGGAAGCCCGGCAACTCTACGCGGCGCGCGCGGTACTGGAGGGTTTTGCGGGGCGTGAATGCGCACGGCTGCGCGATCCCGCCGTGGT
>NZ_DASSRP010000121.1:0-13969 GCF_035701725.1 Bradyrhizobium sp. | reverse complement strand
GGCACGATCGACGTCGATTCCTGGCCGGTCATGACCAAGGACGAAGTCGCGAACGAACTGATCGCGCATGTCGCCAAGGCCGTCGCCAAACCATCGGGGCAACCATCGTGAACAGCATCGTCAAGGTCGAGGTAAAACAACTGCCGAACGGCGCGGGCCTGCCCCTGCCCGCCTATCAGAGCGCGCTGGCCGCCGGCCTCGATCTGCTTGCCGCCGTTCCGGAAGACGCGCCTCTCACCCTTGGACCCGGCAGGTACGCGCTGGTGCCGACCGGTCTTTCGATCGCGCTGCCAGCGGGTTTTGAAGCGCAGGTGCGCCCACGCTCGGGTCTGGCGGCAAAGCACGGGATCACCGTACTAAACGCGCCGGGCACGGTGGACGCGGATTATCGCGGCGAAATCGCGGTGCCGCTGATCAATCACAGCGACGTGCCGTTTACGATTCGGCGCGGCGAGCGCATCGCACAGATGGTGATTGCGGCGGTCGTTCAGGCGGAGTTCGTTCCGGTGCCGACGTTATCCACCACGGCGCGCGGCGATGGCGGTTTTGGCTCGACCGGCCGCTAATCGGTAAAACCCGAGCCGTATTTTCCTTAAAATGTTGCCCGGCCGGTGACGTAATCCCGCATTTTTTGACGGCAAGATTCACGTTCACGATCTGGACTCTGTACCCGTCGAGTCTCCTTGGCGATATTGTCGCTGATTCGCGCACGGCGGGGGGATTCGCCGAGCCTAAGGTCGTGCGGATTGGGGTAAATCATGTCGGGCGTGATCGCGGCGTTGCGCCGGACCTTGCTGTCGTGCACCTCACTCGCACGCGGCGGACGGGCAACCCAGGGAACTGTTGTTGGCGCTGCCGGACTGGGCCTCTCCCACCCGGCGCAGGCGGCCGATCTGCCGTGGCTGCACTTTATCGGGATGAATCACCAGGAGTTCGCAGCGCTCACGACCGCGCTGTCGCTGCTGGGCTTCTCGGTCGTCGCCGCCATTCTGTTGATGCGCACGCGGGTGCGCGCGGCCCGGAACGAATCGGCCCTGCGCGGCGAGATTCAGCGGCTGCAAAACGAATCCGACCGCTATCGCGCGCTGTTGTTCGCCGAACCCCAGGTCCTGATCGCCTGGCCCGCCGGCGAAGACCGTCCCGAGGTCAGCGGCGATGTTTCGCCGCTCACTTCGCAGGAATTGTCCCAGCGCATCCTGGCGTTCGGAACCTGGCTACCGTCAGCCGCGGCGCTGCAAATGGATCGGGCGATCGAGACGTTGCGCGAGAACGGCGAGGGCTTTCTGCTTAACCTGACCGCATCGAACGGAATTCCCGTCGAGGTCAGCGGCCGCGCCATCGGCGGACAGGCGATCGTGCGGATTCGCGAGTTGTCCGGCATTCGCCGGGAATTGGCCGAAATCCACCAGCGGCACCGGGCGCTGCTGCAGGAAACCGAGATGTTGCGCGGCTTCGCCCAGGCATCTCCCTGGCCGATCTGGGCCAAGGGCCCCGACGGGAATCTGCAATATGCCAACACCGCCTACGCCAAGGCGGCGGAAGCCAGCAGCATCAACGACGCGCTCGAACGCAACGTGCAATTGCTCGACAGCAGCGACCGTGCCGACATGGACCGCGCATTGCAGGAAACATCCTCGTTTGCCGCACGGCTTCCCATCGTGGTCGGCGGCGAGCGGCGCTTCTACGACGTGCAGGCGTTCAATCTCGGCGGCGGCAGCGTCGGAATGGCGATCGACGCCTCGGAAGCCAACGCGCTGAGCGAGGCCTTGGTGCGGATGGCGGAGGCCCACCGCCGAACGCTCGATCAGCTTTCCTCCGGCGTTGCGGTCTTCGATGGCCGGGCACGGCTTGCCTTCTACAACGACAGCTATCGCCGGCTGTGGGATCTCGACCGCACCTTCCTCGACAGCAATCCCGACGATTCCAGCGTGCTCGACCGGCTGCGCGCCGCGCGCAAGCTGCCCGAACAGCCGGATTTCCGGGCCTGGAAAGCCAAGCTGCACGAGGCTTATCGCGCCGTCGAGGCCGAGAAAGATACCTGGTACCTGCCCGACGGCCGCGCGCTCAGCGTCGTCACCACGCCAAATCCCGAAGGCGGCGTCACCTATCTGTTCGACGACGTCACCGAGAGCCTGGATCTGGCGCGGCGCTATGACGGCCTGATCCGCGTTCAGCGCGAAACGCTCGACAATCTCGGCGAGGCGGTGGCGGTGTTCGGCAGCAACGGCCGCGCGCAATTGTTCAACCCGGCCTTCGCCGGCATGTGGAAGCTTTCAGCCGCGGCGCTCGGTGAGCAGCCCCATATCGATACGGTGGAGACCTGGTGCAAACCGCTGTTCGACGACGCCGCGACCTGGCGCATTATCCGCGAGGCGATCACGCGGATCGACAATCGCGTCGCGGTGCCGCTCAAGCTCGAGCGCAAGGACGGCAGCGTGCTGGACTGCATGACCATGCCGCTGCCAGACGGCGCCACCATGCTCACATTCCAGGACATCACCGACACCGAAAACGTCGAGCGGGCGCTGCGCGAGCGCAACGAAGCGCTGGAGACCGCCGACCAGATGAAGGTCGACTTCGTCCACCACGTGTCCTACGAACTGCGCTCGCCGCTGACCACGATCATCGGATTTGCGCATCTTCTCAACGACCCGACGACGGGTCCGCTGGTGCCCAAACAGGCCGAGTATCTGAATTACATCACCGCTTCGACCAATTCGCTGTTTGCCCTGATCAACAACATTCTCGACCTTGCCAGCATCGATGCCGGCGCGATGACGCTCGACATCGGCCCGGTGGATATTCGCAAAGCCATCGACAATGCCGCCGAAGGCATCCAGGACCGGCTGGCACGCGATCATATCGAGCTCAAGACCGACGTCGATCCGAACATCGGAACTTTCGTCGCGGACGGTGGACGCGTGGTACAGGTGCTCTACAATCTGCTGGCCAACGCGGTCGGTTTTTCGCCGCAGCATTCGGAGATCACGCTGAGCGCCAGACGCACCGACCATCACGTCATATTCGCGGTGACCGACAGCGGCCCGGGCATTCCGCCCGAGGTCAAGGACAAGGTATTCGACTGGTTCGAGAGTCACTCCAACGGATCGCGCCATCGCGGCGCCGGCCTCGGCCTGCCGCTGGTGAAATCCTTTGTCGAGCTGCACGGCGGACGGGTACGCGTCGATTCGATCATCGGCAAGGGAACGACCGTCACCTGCGACTTCCCGATCGACCAGGCGGCACATCGTAACGCCGCGGAATGACCAATCCCTCGACATTCTCGCTGGCACTGGCCAACGAGGCGGCAACCGCAAATCTCATGGCCGACCTTGCGCTCTTGATCGGCGCCGGCGACGTCATCACGCTGTCGGGCGATCTCGGCGCGGGCAAGACCGCGGCCGCCCGCGCCTTGATCCGCTACCTCGCCGACGATCCCGCGATCGAAGTCCCAAGCCCGACCTTTACGCTGGCGCAGAATTACGAGCTTGGTCCGTTGCCGCTGATTCACGCCGACCTCTACCGCATCAACGACGCGAGCGAGCTGGAAGAGATCGGCCTGTCGCCTCTGCCGGAAGGCGTCGTGGCGCTGATCGAATGGCCGGAACGCGCAGCCGGCGCGTTGCCGCCGGACCGCATCGACATCGCCTTCAGCCATCGGCCCGCGCTGGGATCGACGGCGCGCGCCGCCGAAATCACCGGCCACGGCAAGGCCGCGGCGCAGGTCGCGCGCCTGCAGGCGCTGCGGCAATTCCTCGACGGCGCCGGCTACATCGACGCCCGGCGTCAGCGCATGCCTGGCGATGCCTCGACGCGCTCCTATGCCCGGCTTTACCGCGACGACAGTTCGGTCATCCTGATGAACTCGCCACGACGGCCCGACGGGCCGGCGATCTACGAGGGCAAGTCCTACAGCGCCGCGGTGCATCTGGCCGAAGACGTCAAGCCATTCGTTGCCATCGCCAACGGCCTGCGTGAGCGTGGACTCTCCGCGCCGGCGATTCATTATGCCGACCTCGAAGCCGGCTTCCTGATAACCGAGGATTTCGGCCGTGAGAGTTTTATCGCAGGTGAGCCGCCGCAGCCGATCGCCGAGCGCTACGAGGCCGCCGTCGACACGCTCGCGGAACTGCACCGCGTGCTGTTGCCCGAAATCCTGCCGCTGGTGCCGCAAGTCAATTATCCGATTCCGATCTTCGACCTCGATGCGATGATGGTCGAGATCGGACTGATGCTGGAATGGTATCTGCCTGACCGCGATGCCGTACCGCCGGACGAGGTCCGCGCCGAGTTCGTCACGCGCTGGCGCGAACTTCTCGCCAAGATCATTGCGCTACCGAAGACCTGGATGCTGCGGGATTTTCATTCCCCCAATCTGATCTGGCTTGCCGAACGTTCCGGAATTTCGCGAGTCGGCCTGATCGATTTCCAGGACGCGGTGCTGGGCCCAGCCGCCTACGATCTGGTGTCACTGCTGCAGGATGCGCGGATCGATATTCCCGAACAGCTCGAATTGACGCTGTTCACCCGCTACATCAAGGCCCGCCACGCCTGCGACCATTCGTTCGATCCCGCAGGCTTTGCCGAGAGCTACGCGATCATGTCGGCGCAGCGAAATACCCGTCTGCTTGGCACCTTCGCGCGGCTCAACCGCCGCGACGGCAAGCCGCAATATTTGCGTCACCAGCCGCGGATCTGGACTTACCTGAGCCGCTCGCTGGCGCATCCGGCACTGGCCGGCTTGCGGGGCTGGTACGAGGTGCATGTTCCGCCACCCAAGACGTGACGGGATTCGAGCGCCGGTTTACCGGATATTAGCCATCGGCCGTCTATTCTGCCCGGTGCCCCTGCCCGCAGCATGGCCGGTTTCGTGATGGACGGCGGGGGCGGCTGCAAGGGCGGAGTACGATGGTGACAGAGCGGCGCAGAGGTGATCGCGTCACGTTCGAACGAGGATTTGCCGCGCACATGATGGGCATCGACGGCACGTGGCGCCGCGACTGCATCATGGAAGACGTCTCCGAGACCGGCGCCAAGCTGACCATCGAGGGCTCGGTCGAAGGGTTGCACCTGAAGGAATTCTTTTTGCTGTTGTCGTCGACGGGCCTGGCCTATCGCCGGTGCGAACTCGCATGGGTGAATGGCGACCAGATCGGCGTTAATTTTCTCAAGACCGGCGACAAGAAGAAGAAGGCGCGGCGCACCGCCGAAGCCTGAAATCTGGCCGGCTGATCCCGTCTTACCACCGTCATATCGGGCGACTATGGCGGTCGATTAATCGATATGCCGCCCGAATCGCCGTGGTATGATTCTTCTCGGGTCGTTCCGACCGCCTGCGGCTTAAGGGCAGACGGAATTGACCTTTCCCGCCACACGGTGGGAACCTGAACGCGAGAGCCCTCCGTACATGTCCGTCAAGCCCAGCAAAGCCATGGTTCTTGCCGCCGGTCTCGGCCTGCGGATGCGTCCGCTCACCGAGCGGATGCCGAAGCCGCTCGTGTCGGTGGCCGGACGGCCGCTGCTCGACCACGTCCTCGACAAGCTGGCCGACGCCGGCGTGAGCGAAGCCGTCGTCAACGTTCACTATCTGCCGGACCAGATCATCGATCATGTGAAGGCGCGCAAGCACCCGCACGTGATCATTTCGGACGAACGCAACCAGGTGCTCGGCACCGGAGGCGGCGTCGTCAAGGCACTGCCGCTGCTCGGCAGCGAGCCGTTCTTTCATCTCAATGCCGATACGCTGTGGATCGACGGCGTTCGGCCGAATCTCGTGCGGCTTGCGGAAGCTTTCGATCCCGCACGGATGGACATTTTGCTGTTGATGGCACCGACGGCCGGCAGCACCGGATATGACGGCAACGGCGATTACGCCATGCTGCCCGACGGCGCGCTGCGCAAGCGCAAAGAGCACCAAGTGGTTCCGTTCGTCTATGCCGGCGTGGCCATCATCTCGCCCGCGATATTCGAGGGCGCACCGAGCGGCGAGTTCTCGCTGACCCGGATGTTCGATGCCGCCAACGAGCAGGAACGGCTGTTTGGGCTTCGGCTTGACGGCAGCTGGATGCATGTCGGCACGCCGGATGCGGTGGGCGCCGCCGAAGAGGCGTTTCTCGAAAGCGTGGCGTAGTTGTCGCCATTGCCGGGCATGGTTCCAAGAACGGCGGCGCTTGCACTCGCTTAAAACCGCCTTCGACGCCGAAGCCTCTTCGGCGTGGTGAAGGCCCGGCAATACATCATTCTTCAACGCTTTTTTCGATGGAATGCGCCGGTCAAGCCCGCGCATGACAAGTCGATAATCCCTATATTCCTCCCTGATCTCGAATCAGGCTGTCCATGCGCGTCTTCAACGTCCCCTCCTCCGTGCCGTTTCTGCGCGCCGTCGTCTCGGCGCTGATCGACGGCCGGCTGATCGAGGGTTTTGCGGCGCGGCAGCAGCCGGAACGGCTGACGCAAGCCACGCTTTATCTGCCCACGCGCCGCTCCGGACGGCTGGTGCGGGAGATCTTTCTCGACGTGCTCGGCAAAGAGGCCGCGCTGCTGCCGCGCATCGTCGCGCTCGGCGACATCGACGAAGACGAACTGGCTTTCGCCGAAGAGGACGATACCTACGGCGGCACAGCGACGCTGGAGCTGCCGCCCAAGCTCGGCGACCTGCAACGCCGGCTGACATTGGCGAGGCTGGTCGCCGCCTGGGCGAAGAGCTCGGCCACCGCACCGCTGGTGGTCGGCAGTCCTGCCTCGACGCTCGCTCTGGCCGGCGATCTGGCGCGGCTCATCGATGACATGGCAACCCGCGGCGTCGACTGGAATGCATTGGACCGGCTTGTGCCCGATGCGCTCGATCAATATTGGCAGCTCACGCTCGAGTTCCTGCGGATCGCCCGCCAGGCGTGGCCGGATTACCTCGCCGAGATCGGCAGGATCGAGCCGGCCATGCGGCGCGACCGCCTGATCGACGCCGAAGGCAAGCGTCTTGCAGCCCACCCTACCGGTCCCGTGATCGCCGCGGGTTCGACCGGATCGATGCCCGCGACCGCAAAATTCCTGCATGTGATTGCGCAGCTGCCGCAAGGGGCGGTCGTGTTGCCGGGACTCGATACCGACCTCGACGAGGCTTCGTGGCAGAGCATCGGCGGCGAGCGTAACGATGACGGCAGCGTCAACGAACATCCCGCCTCCAGCCATCCGCAATATGCGATGCATGCGCTGCTCGAGCGTTTCGGCATTGCGCGTGGCGATGTCGAGAGTCTCACACCATCGGCGTCGTTCGGACGCGAAGTGCTGCTGTCGGAAGCCATGCGTCCCTCCAATGCAACGGCGCAGTGGCATGATCGCCTGAAGAAGCCGGAGATCGCCGACCACATCGCCCGCGGCATGCAAAATCTTGCCGTGATCGAGGCGCCCAATCCGGAAATGGAGGCGCTGGCGATCGCGATTGCGATGCGCGAGGCTGCCCATTTGCGAAAGTCTGCGGCGCTGGTGACGCCGGACCGCGCGCTCGCCCGTCGGGTGATGGCAGCACTCGCGCGCTGGAATCTCGACTTCGACGATTCCGGCGGCGATGCACTGATTGAAACCTCCGCCGGCATCTTCGCGCGCCTCGCCGCGGAAGCCACCACCAGGGGGCTCGAACCAGCAACGCTGCTGGCGCTGCTCAAACATCCGCTGTGCCGGCTCGGGCTCGGGCCGACTGCGCACGCGCCGGCGATCGAAACGCTCGAACTCGCGATCCTGCGCGGAACGCGGCCGCAACCCGGTAGCAAGGGCCTCGCGGCGGATTTTGCCCGCTTTCGGGCCGAACTGACCAAATTCCGCAGCAAGGATCTCTCCTCGCTGCATGGTTCGGAGCGGCGGGCCCATTTGAGCGATTCCGAGCTCGGCGACGCAGAAGCCTTGATCGCGGCCTTGCAGGCCGCGCTGGCGCCGATGGAAAGCCTGTCGCCGACGCGGCCTTATGATTTCGCCGAGATCGTCGCGCGCCACCGCGAGGTGCTGATCGCGCTGTCGCAGGATGCTGACGGCGCTGCGATGGCGTTCGAGGCGCAGGAGGGACTTGCGCTCGCCGCCGCTTTCGACGATTTGCTTGCCGGCGAGAGGCAGAGCGGGCTTTCGATCGCGCTGGCGGACTATGCGGACGTATTCCAGACCGCGTTTTCCGATCGCGCGGTGCGGCGATCGGAGAAGCCGGGCGCAAGGCTCCACATTTACGGCCCTCTGGAATCGCGGCTGATGCAGACTGATCGCATCATCGCCGGCGGATTGATCGAGGGCGTGTGGCCGCCGGCGCCGCGCACCGATCCCTGGCTGAGCCGCCCGATGCGGCACGAACTGGGCCTTGATCTGCCGGAACGGCGGATCGGGCTGTCGGCGCATGACTTCGCGCAGCTGCTCGGCAGCGAGGACGTGATCCTCAGCCATTCCGCCAAGGCCGGAGGCGCGCCCGCGGTCGCCTCGCGATTTCTGCATCGGCTCGAAGCCGTCGCGGGCGAAACGCGCTGGGAGGCGGCCAAGCAAGCCGGCCAACGATATGTCGACTTCGCGCTCGCGCTCGATGCGCCTGATGAGGTGAAGCCGGTCCAGCAGCCCGCACCGACGCCGCCGCGCGCCACGCGGCCGCTGAAATTGTCGGTCACATCAATCGAGGACTGGCTGCGCGATCCCTACACCATCTACGCCAAATATATTCTCAGGCTTGAACCGCTCGATCCCGTCGACATGCCACTGTCCGCGGCCGATCGCGGCTCGGCGATCCACAATGCGATCGGCGAATTCACGAGGAAGTATGCAAAGGACTTGCCGGCCAACCCCATCGAGGCGCTGCGCGAGATCGGCCTCGCTCATTTTGCTCCGCTGATGGAGCGGCCCGAGGCGCGCGCTTTGTGGTGGCCGCGCTTCCAGCGCGTCGTCAGGTGGTTTTCCGAATGGGAAACGACCCGGCGCGCCAATCTTGCCGCGATTCATGCCGAAATCCGCGGCGAGATCCCGATCCATCTCGACGACGAGCGCACGTTCTATCTTTCCGCACGCGCCGACCGGATCGAGCGCCGCCTCGACGGCAGCTTTGTCGTGCTCGACTACAAGACCGGTGCGCCACCGACCGGCAAGCAGGTGTGGATGGGACTGTCGCCGCAACTGACGCTGGAGGCGGCAATCCTTCGCCAGGGCGGTTTCGAAGGCATCGACGCCGGTTCGTCCGTCGGCGAACTCGCTTATGTCAGGATCAGCGGCAATAATCCGCCGGGCGAGCACAAGTCGCTCGAGTTAAAGATAAGGAACGAGACCCCGCAGCCGCCCGACGAGGCGGCAGACTACGCGCTCGCGCAGCTTGAGGCGCTGATCCGCAAATTCGACAATGCGAGCGAGCCCTATCGTTCGCTGAATCTGCCGATGTGGACCAACCGCTACGGCGCTTACGACGATCTGGCACGGATCAAGGAGTGGTCGGCGGCCGGCGGATTGGGGCTTCCGGAATGGTGAAGGCCAAGCGCAGCATCCCCGGCGCCGTCCGCGACAAACAGGCCAGCGCCTCGAATCCGGCCTCTTCGTCGTTCGTTTCGGCGAATGCGGGCTCCGGCAAGACCCATGTGCTGGTGCAGCGCGTGATTCGTCTGCTGCTTTCCGGCGTGCCGCCGGAGAAGATTCTCTGCATCACTTTCACCAAGGCCGCTGCCGCCAACATGGCCGAGCGCGTGTTTACGACGCTCGGTCACTGGGTGACGCTCGACGACCCCGCGCTCGATGAGGCGATCCGTGACGCCGGGCTGCCGCATCCGACGGCAAGGTTGCGCAAAACCGCGCGCGAACTGTTTGCGCGGGCGCTGGAAACGCCGGGCGGCCTGAAAGTGCAGACCATTCACGCGCTGTGTACGCGGCTGCTGCAGCAATTTCCGTTCGAGGCCAACGTGCCGGCGCGTTTTGCCGTAATCGACGAGCGCGACCAGACCGACATGATGGAACGCGCCAACCTCAAGGTTTTCCTGGAAGCTTCGCGCGCACCCGACAGCGCACTGGGCCGCGCGCTCCAGACCGCGATGGCGAATGCCGCCGACGTCACCTTCAAGGACGTGGTGCGGGAGGCCTGCCTTTCCCGCGATCATTTCCTTGCCTGGACCGACGCCGCGGGCAGCGTCGAGGTCGCGGCGGCCGAGATGTCGGCTGCGCTCGGCGTATATGCGAACGACGACCTGGAGACCGTCGACAATGAAATCCTCGATGGCCCCTATCTGCCGCGCCGGCGATGGCTCGAGATCGCGGGCGCGCTCGATGGCAGCAGCAAATCGGACCAGAAGCAGGCCGAGCAACTGCGTGCGTCTTTCGCCGTCACCGGCAGTGCCCAGGTCGACGAATATCTCTGCGTGTTCTTCACCGACGAAAAATCGCCGCGGACCAATGTCCTGACCAAGGCCTTCATGCGCGACAACCCTTCGATCGGCCGCCTGTTCGACAACGAAATCGCGCGGCTGTCGTCTTTGGTTGAAAGACGTCGCGCCGTGATCACCCGCGATCGCACCGAGGCTTTGCTGCATATCGCGATCGCGGCCGCGGCGAATTACCGGCGCGAGAAGGAAGAGCGCGGCCTACTCGACTATGACGACCTGATCGACAAGACGCTTCGCATGCTGGACAAGGTGTCGGCCGGCTGGGTGCATTACAAGCTCGATCGCGGCGTCGACCACGTGCTGATCGACGAGGCGCAGGACACGAGTCCGCGGCAATGGGATATCGTCGAGCACATCATCTCCGAATTCGCCGCCGGCCGCGGTGCCCGCGACGGCGTCACCCGGACGGTGTTCGCGGTCGGCGACGAGAAGCAATCGATCTTCTCGTTCCAGGGCGCGGCGCCGCGCGAGTTTGCCGAACGCCGCCAGAATTTCGGCTCGCGTTTCAGGGCCGCGGGCCTCGACTTCGAATCGATCTCTTTCACCTATTCGTTCCGCTCCGGCGCCGGCGTGTTGCGCGCGGTGGAAAGCGCCTTCCAGTCGCCGGAGGTCTATCGCAGCATCACCACGGATCTCGACGGCATGCCGCCGCACATGGCGCTCGACGACGCCGGGCCCAGCCAGATCGAACTGTGGCCGTTGGCTGAGGCCGACGACCGCAGGGATATCGAGGGATGGCGCGCGCCGTTCGATGGCGTGTCGGTGACCAGTCCTGAGGTGAAACTGTCGCGGCGCGTTCAGGCCGAGATCAAGCGGCTGGTCACAAGCGGCACCATGACCGGGCCCGAAGGGGCACGCCGGCCGCTGACTTATGGCGACGTCCTGATACTCGTGCGCCGGCGCGGCAACCTGTTCGATGCGGTAATTCAGGCTTTGAAGCATGCCAGCATCCCGGTCGCCGGCGCCGACCGGCTGAAATTGACCGAGCACATCGCGATCATCGACCTGATGAATCTTGCGGACGCGCTATTATTGCCGCAGGACGATCTGGCGCTGGCGGTCGCCCTGAAAAGCCCGCTGTTGGGGCTCGATGACGATGATCTGTTTGCGCTCGCCTGGGATCGCAAAGGCTCGTTGCGCGCCGCGCTGTCGCAGCACGCCGGCGACAACGTAAAATTCGCAGATGCACTCAAGCGCCTGGAGCAATGCGAGCGTCGCTTCCTCCATGAAACCCCGTTTTCCTTCTACGCTTGGCTGCTCGGCGGCGACGGCGGCAGGCAACGCATTCTGAAACGCCTCGGCCATGAGGCCAACGATGCGCTCGACGAATTTCTCGAGCTCGCGCTGAATTACGAGCGCAAGGCGGCGGCCTCGCTACAGGGCTTCATGGCCTGGCTGCGCTCGGCTGATACCGAGGTGAAGCGCGACATGGAAATTTCGCGCGATGAAGTTCGCGTTATGACCGTGCATGGCGCCAAGGGCCTGGAAGCTTCCGTCGTCCTCATGATCGACACCACATCGTCACCGGCGGATACGCAGCGATTGCGGCTGATCCAGCTGCCGCGCGCCGGCGGCGGCAAGGTCATGGTCTGGGCCGGAAAGAAAGCCGACGACCCCAAGGCGGTCGCTGCGGCAAGAGAAGCGATGCTCGCCGATACCGAGGACGAATACCGCCGCCTGCTCTATGTGGCGATGACGCGCGCGGCCGACCGGCTGATCATCGCGGGCATCAAGCCCGGCAACGTCAACACGATCCGCAAGCTGTGCTGGTATGACCTGGCCGACAAGGGTCTGGCGGCTTCCGGGCTTGTCGAAGAAATCATCGAGACGGACGACGGTTTGATCCGCCGCTATACGCATGGCGCTCACGCCAGCGGCATCGTCGCGGCGCCGGCAAGCACGCCCCTCGTATTGCCGGCCTGGCTGCGAACGCCGGCCGCTTTGCAGCCGACGCGTGCCGAGCTGTTGCGGCCGTCGGAAGTCGGCGGCGACCAAGCACGGCGCGTCGCGGCCCGCGAAACCGTCGAGCAACGCTCGCGTGCACTGCAGCGCGGTACGCTGGTGCACCGCCTGCTGCAGTCGCTGCCGGACATTGCGGCGGAGCGACGGCGCGAGGCCGCCCTGAACTTTCTCCGCCGCAATGCCACCGACTGGGCAGCCAACGAGCACGACACGCTCGCGACAAAAGTACTGGGACTGATCGTCGATCCCAGATTCGCCGCCGTGTTCGCTGAAGGCAGCCGCGCCGAAGTGCCGATCGTCGGCTATCTCGACCGGCCGGGTGGGACGCCGATGCTGGTGTCAGGCCAGGTCGATCGTCTCGTCGTCACCGAAAGCGAGGTCCTGGTCGTCGACTTCAAGACCAATCAGGTCCCGCCGGTTTCGGCCGCTGCGGCGCCCGCCGCCTATGTCAGCCAGCTCGCACTTTATCGTGCACTGCTGGGAAAACTTTATCCCCAGCGGGCCATCCGAACAGCATTACTTTGGACTGAAACCCCTGAATTAATGGAGATTTCAGCTCCCGCGCTGGACGCCGGACTGGCATCCCTCGCCACCGGGCCGGCAAAGCTTGACCCGGCAAGGGCGCGTTCATAGTTTGGACCCATGATCCCGGCGGCGATTCTCGGAAGGCGCCGCATCTCCTGAACGAACGAGGTAGTACAATGGCGGTTGGCAAGGTTTCCGACACCGATTTCGAAGCCGAAGTGCTCAAGGCGCAAGGCCCGGTCGTGGTCGATTTCTGGGCTGAATGGTGCGGCCCATGCCGCATGATCGCCCCGGCGCTCGACGAGATTGCGGGCGCGATGGGCGACAAGGTCAAGATCGTCAAGCTGAACGTCGACGAGAGCCCCAAGACGGCGTCGAAATACGGCGTGATGTCGATCCCGACGCTGATGATCTTCAAGGGCGGCGAGATGGCGTCCCGTCAGGTTGGCGCCGCGCCGAAGGCAAAGCTTCAGCAGTGGATCACCGCTGCGGTCTGATCGCGCCTCGGAATAATTTCTGACAACGGCCGGCGAATAGCCGGCCGTTTGCGTTGGAAGTCCAGTGATCCAGAGCGGGACCGGACTTGCCAGCCTCACGACCAAAGCTTCCCCACCAAATTTCGACGTTGCCGCATCTCGCGGCGATGGAGGCCCGTTCGGCCGATGCGATCCCGAAAGGTTCGACGTGGCAGTACGAACCGAAGTGGGATGGTTTTCGCTGCCTGCTCTCCCGCGACCATGACAATGTCAGCCTGCGTTCAAAATCGGGCGAAGATCTCGGACGCTACTTCCCCGAATTGATCGCGGCCGCGCTGCAGCTGAAAGCGCGGACATTTATGCTCGACGGCGAAATCGTGGTCCCCATCGGCAAATCGTTTTCGTTCGACGATTTGTTGCAGCGGATTCATCCGGCGGCGAGCCGCGTTACGAAATTATCGCAGCAGACCCCCGCGCTTTATCTCGCCTTCGATCTTCTGGCCGATCCAAAGCATCAGCGGCTCTGGACTGAAGCGCTGCAGAAGCGGCGCCAAGCTCTGGAAATCTTCGCCAAAGGCCAATTCGAATCGACCAAACACTTTCGATTGTCCAAGGCGACAACAA
>NZ_DASSRP010000120.1:0-4270 GCF_035701725.1 Bradyrhizobium sp. | reverse complement strand
CATCGGCTCGACAAGGACACCTCGGGCTGTCTCGTGTTGGGACGCCACCGCAAGGCAACGGCCTCGCTCGGGCTTTTGTTCAAACACGGCAAGATTTCAAAAACCTATTGGGCGGTCGTCGAGGGCGGCCCGAACGAAGATGACGGCATCATCGACATGCCGCTCGGCCGACTCAACGCCGAGCGCGGCTGGTGGCAGAAGGTCGATCCGCAAGGGCAGCCGGCGGTCACCAACTGGAAAGTGATGGGACGCGGCGACGGCCTGACCTGGCTGGCGCTTGAGCCCGTCACCGGCCGCACCCATCAATTGCGCGTGCACTCCGCCGCGCAGGGCTGGCCGATCGTCGGCGACAACATCTACGGTAACGGGCCCCGCTTCGGCGAGCCGCGCCTGCATTTGCATTCCCGCGAAATCGGGATTCCCATTTCAAAGAACAAGGAGCCTGTGCGCGTGATCGCGCCCGCGCCCGAACACATGCGCGAGCGGCTGCGCGCCTGCGGGTGGAACGGCGAATAGCTGTGCCCGATCAATAATGAATCTGCGCGAGCCGGCGCAGTTCGTCCGGCGTCGTCGTTCCGAAGCCCAGGAACTCCAGATAGGCCGGGATCTGCTCGAACAGCATGTCGACACCGACCTGGACCTCGCACCCCTGGGCTCGCGCCGCGGCCAGAAACGGCGTGATCTCCTGTTGCAGCGCGACCTCACCGACCAGAGCCGATGGCGAGATCCTGTCCACGTCGATCGGAAGCGGATCGTCCTTCTCCATGCCGAGCGGCGTGGCGTTGACGACGATATCGTAGCCGGCCGGATCGCCCGATCCCGCGATTATCTCGAGATTTGGATAATGCGCCTGGAGGCGATTGACGAGAGCGCCGAGCGCGGGCCCCGATACGTCATATAGCCCGAGCCGCGCACCGCCGGCCCTCGCCATCGAGGCCGCGATCGCGCTGCCGACCCCGCCGCAACCGGCGACAAAGAGGCTGGCGCCGGCAACCCGCCGCCCCTTCCGCTGCACGCCGCGCACAAAGCCTTCGCCATCGAACATGTCGCCGATCATTCGGCCGCGCTCATCGATCTTCACGGCGTTGCAGGCACCCGCGACCTTGGCCGCCACGGAGGCGTCGTCGACAAGTTTAAGCGTCGTCACCTTGTGCGGCATGGTGATGAGCGCCCCGCAGACGTTGCTGAGCCGAAAGACAAGTTTCAGAAACGCCGGATAGTCCTCTCGCTTGCAACCCATCGGAACGACGGCGGCATTGATCTTCCGTGCCTCGAACCACGGATTATAGATCATCGGCGATTTGAACGGCTCGGTCGGATAGCCGATATGAGCGATCAGCTTCGTCCGTCCGTCGATCATGCCGGTTCCATCGATCCGCTCAAGCCGGCGCCGCGCCGGCAAGAGAAGCCGCGCGCTGGCGATCGTAGTCCTGCTTTTCGATCGGTTTGGCGTTCGGATCGCCGAGGTCGGCGGCCGCAATCCGGTAGGTTTCCCGTGCCGAGAACGCCGCAGCCGCCGAGATGACAGTGACGGCAAAAGCGATGGCGCCGATGGTCAAGGGCACATTGGTCGATCCCGGAGGGGCGACGGCGGCGAACAGCGCCGGCAGCAGCGCCGTGATCATGGTGCCGATGTTTTGCGCGATCGCCATCGCCGAAACGCGATATCTTGTTTGGAAAAGTTCGGGATAGAAACTCGGGAACACCGCGTTGTAACCCTGATAGACCAGGCCCCACATCAGAATCGAAAGAGTGATCGCCATCGGCACGTTCTTGATACTGATCGCGTAAAGATAGGCGAAGGCGAGCAGCCCTGAACCCAGCGAGCCGATGATCATTGGCGGCCGTCTGCCGATCTTGTCGGAGAGATTGCCAACCAGCGGAATCACCAGCACAGCGGCGATGTTGCCGAGCACGGGAATCCACAAATAGACATCCGGCTTGAAGCCGATTCCATAAGCGGGCTGCACCGCATAGGCCGCACCGAAAATCGTCGCGACAACCGGTATCGTGTTCATCAGCGCCATGAAGACCACGCGCAACATATCGGCCCAGCTGGTCTTGAACGCCTGCATCACCGGCGCCTTTGGTACCGCGCCCTGCTCGTTCTCCTTGGTGAACGCGGGCGATTCCGCGACCTCACGACGGATGAGATAGGCAACGATCAGCACCAGGAAGCTGAGCAGGAACGGAATGCGCCATCCCCAGCCGATGAAATCCTCTCTCGGCATATAGGCCGCGATCGGCAGGAAGACCGCGGCGGCCAGAATTTGCCCTGTCTGAACCCCCTGCAACGTAAAGCTCGCAAAGAACCCGCGCCTGCCGAATGGTGCGTGCTCGAGCACCATCGAGCTTGCGCCCGAAATTTCGCCGGCGACCGCAAAGCCCTGCATCAACCTGAGGACGACCAGCAGCACCGGCGCCCAGATGCCGATCTGCTGATAGGTCGGCAGCAGGCCGACCAGCACGGTCGAGCAGCCCATCAGGAACAGGCACAGCACCAGCACGCTCTTGCGGCCGTGGGTGTCGCCGTAATGGCCGAGCACGAAGGCGCCGATCGGCCGCGCGACATAACCGACACCGTAGGTCGCCAGGGAAGCGACGATCGCCACCGTCGGATTCTGCGACGGAAAAAAGATCTGCGGAAAGACGAGAGACGCCGCGGTCGCATAGATGAAGAAATCGTAGTATTCGAGCGTCGATCCGATCCAGCCGCTGGCCGCAGCGATCTTCGATTGGCGCAAAAGCTTCGGGCTATCGCCTGACGTCATCCTGTGTTTCCCCCGATATTGTTAAGGCCGTTCGCTCGGGCAATTTCTTTGGAGTCTTTGCTCCCTCGACAGAACATATCGCGAGGCACCGATAACACAATTGCCAATTTGAACGGAAACTTCGCCCGGCCTTAAACAGCCAGCCGTGCGCCGTCGTGGCCCGCGATCGCGAGCCGCCGCAGGCTGCCTGGCGTCTCGCCACGGATGGCCACGGGGAGGAAGTGCTCGGTGCGCCCTTGCGTGGCACTCTCGATCAGAATCTCACGCGTCTTGCCGGTCTCGGATTCTAGACGGCGTCGCAACGCGGCCTCGCCCGCGGCGCGCAATCGCCCGGCGCGCTGCTTGATCGAACGACCCTCCACCTGAGGCATGCGCGCAGCTGGCGTCCCTGGACGCGGCGAGTAGGGAAAGACGTGCAGCAAGGTCAGATCGCATTCCTCAACGAGATCGAGCGAACGGGCGAACATCTCTTCGGTCTCGGTCGGAAAGCCGGCGATGATGTCCGCGCCGAAAGCGATATCCGGACGCAGACGCCGCACCTGCGCGCAGAAATCGACCGCCTGCCGTCGCGAATGGCGGCGCTTCATGCGCTTCAAGATCAAGTCGTCGCCCGATTGCAGCGACAGATGCAGATGCGGCATCAGCCGCGCCTCGCTTGCGATCACATCCAACAGATCGCGATCGACCTCGATCGAATCGACCGAGGAAATCCGCAACCGCCTCAGCTCCGGCACCTCGCGCAAAATCCGCCTGACCAGCTGGCCGAGCTTGGGGCCATCCGGCAGATCGGCGCCATAGCTCGTGAGGTCGACGCCGGTCAGCACGATTTCGGGATGCCCCCGCTCGACCAGCGCGCGGACCTGCGCGATCGAATCCGCGATCGGTACGGACCGTGAATTGCCGCGGCCAAACGGAATGATGCAGAAGGTACAGCGATGGTTACAGCCGTTCTGGATCTGCACATAAGCGCGCGGCCGGGCCGGCCTCGCGCCGCTCGCGGCAGGCTGCGCCGCGACCGCCATGATGTCGGACACCGCGATCTTGTCGCCAGCGGCATCGCTGGCATCGAGCGCCGATTGCGTTTTGCGCCAGGTCTCCGCATGCAGCTTGTCGTCATTGCCGATGACGCGATCGACCTCGATCATCTCGGCGAACATTTGCGGTTGGATTTGCGCCGCACATCCGGTTACGACGATGCGGCGTTTCGGCTGTTCACGCCTCAGCTTGCGAATGGTTTGCCGCGCCTGCGCCACCGCTTCGTTCGTGACGGCACAGGTGTTGACGACCACGACATCCGTGACACCAGCACGGTTCGCCTCGCGCGCAACGATCTCCGACTCGCAGGCATTCAGCCGGCAGCCAAAGCTGACGACGTCGACCGCGCTGTTCGAGGTTTCGCTGAGCGACATGGATTCACGCCGCCGGCAATGCTTCGAAAAGCTTGGGATCGAACCGGCTTTCGTATTCGAAAGTCGCGGTTCCCGTCATCAGCACGTGAT
>NZ_DASSRP010000119.1:0-4552 GCF_035701725.1 Bradyrhizobium sp. | reverse complement strand
GCCGTGAGGCCATAATGCTGCCAGACGCCGTCCGGTGTGATGTCGTGATAGGCCGGCAGGTACTTGGTGCCCTTGCCGGCAGCGACCACGCGAAATCCCGTGGCGCGCGCCCAATCGACCATTTCCGCCGTCAGCGCCGGCTGGTCGCCATAGGCCAGCGAATAGACCACGCCGGCTTTTCGCGCTTCTTCCGCCAAGAGCGGCCCGGCCAGCACGTCGGCTTCGACATTGACCATCACGATGTGCTTGCCATGCGCGATGGCTTCGCGGGCATGCCGGATCCCCACCGCCGGATTGCCCGTTGCCTCAACCACGACTTCGATCCTGCCGGCGAAAGCCTTGGCGCCGTCGGCGGTGAATGTCGTCGCCGCGATCCGGTCCCTGTCCCAGCCGACCGTGCGGCACGCCTCGCGCGCGCGTTCCGGGTCGAGGTCGACGATCACCGGCACCTCCAATCCCGGCACATGCGGTACCTGCGACAGAAACATCGAGCCGAACTTGCCGGCGCCGATCAGTGCCACGCGCACCGGTCTGCCGGCGGCGTAGCGGGCGTTGAGGAGAGCGAAGAGGTTCATGGGATGCCTCGTGTCCCGGACGCGGTGCAGCGCGTTTTGGCGATGCGCCGCAGAGCCGGGAACCAGCGAAAAGAGATGAGTGATATGGGCCCCGGACGCGTCGCAACGTTTCACATTGCGCCGCGTCCGGGGCACGATGGCTTACTCCGCCGCCTGCCGTGGCGCGCGGGCAAGCCGCAGCAGCGAATCGTCGGCGACCGTCTCGATCGGCGTGAAATCGCGATGGGCGATGTAGTCCGGCCGCGTCGGTGTGCGGATGTAGTTCGAAACGGCGTTCAGCGTCAGGTACACGATCTTGCGCGGGTAGGGCGTTATGTTGCCGCTTGATCCGTGCACCAGGTTGCCGTGAAACATCAGCATGCTGCCGCCTTTGCCGGTCGGCGCGACAATGCCGCCTTCCTTGACCAGCCGCGTCACGGTCTCCTCGTCCAGCGTCCACAGCGGATAGGAGGTCGTTTGCAGATCGTGCGAGGCCTTCAGATCGCCGGCGTGCTGGCTCTTCGGCACCAGCATCAACGGTCCGTTGATCGGCATCACCTCGTCGAGGAAGATCGCGATATTCATCGCGCGCGGCTCCGGCATGCCGTCGTCGCGCTTCCAGGTGCCGTAGTCCTGATGCCACTGCCAGACATCACCGGTGAAGGCGGCCTTGGCATTGATCTTGAACTGATGCATGTAGACCTTCTCGCCGAACAGTTGTTCGATCGGCTCGATCATCCGCGGATGTGCGCCGAGCAGGCGGAACGCCTCGTTGTAGAGGTGCGCGGCAAAGGCGGTGCGCGGCGCGCCGCTCTTCTCGCGCCACACCTCGGGCCGGTTGGCGTCATAGATGTTGACGGCCTCGCGCGACAGCAGCGCGACTTCTTCCGGATCGAACAGCTCCGGCAGGAAAAGCCAGCCTTCGCGGTGAAAATCGTCGATCTGCTGCTGTGTGAGTTTCATGGCGGGCTCCCTGTCGTTCTTGATTTCCTTTCGCGTCGTTTCGGGGCGGCCCCGGCGCGCGATTTGGCCGGCAGGATAGCAGGCCAGGGGGTGGAAATCACCCCAACGAGAACGCGGTTGGTTCCCCCGGAATCCGGGTGGATCGCAACAATCTCCAAGCCTAGATTTTGCTCCAGGAGCCAAATAGGCCTGCATGAATCCAGGAGCGAACCATGACCGACCAGCATTATGCCCTGTTCGATACGGCGATCGGCATCTGCGGGATCGAATGGGGTCCTCGCGGCATCAACGGATTGCAGCTGCCGATGGGCAGCGACGAGAAGACCCGCGGGCGCATTCGGCAGCGCCGTGGCGACATCGCCGAGGCGGCACCGACCGCCGAGGTGCAGTGCGCCATCGATCGCATCGTCAAGCTGCTTGAAGGTGCGCGCGATGACCTGACGGACATCCCGCTCGATCTCGACGGCGTCAGCGACTTCAATCGCGGCGTCTACGACATCGCCCGCACCATTCCGCCGGGCCAGACCATGACTTATGGCGATATCGCCAAGCGTCTTGGCGGAGTGCAGTTGTCGCGTGATGTCGGCCAGGCGCTCGGGCGCAATCCGTGTCCGATCGTGGTGCCGTGTCATCGCGTGCTGGCGGCCGGCCAAAAGCCCGGCGGATTCTCGGCGCGTGGCGGCGTCGACACCAAACTGAAGATGCTCGCGATCGAAGGCGCGGTCGTCAATCACACGCCGAGCCTGTTCGATTGAAGTGTCTCGTGGCCATCCTTCGAGACGGCGCTTCGCGCCTCCTCAGGATGAGGCTAGACCCTCATGGTGAGGAGCGCGGCAACGCCGCGCGTCTCGAACCAAGAGGCCGAATTATCTACACCGCCTCGCAGCTAAACCCATTGCCCTTGCGGCGGATCTTGCCGGTCGAGGGCGAGGGGAAGTGCGCCGTGCAGCACAGCGTCTCGGTGTCGCAATAGCGCTCCAGCAAGTTCTTGCGCGTCACCGCCGCCTGAGCCGGATCGACATCGAAGCGCGGCGACAATTCCGGGTGCTGCAGTTGGAGCGGCGAGTGCATGACATCGCCGGTAAAGACCGCATCGTCCTTGGTCTTGCCCATCGCAAATGCGACGTGACCCGGCGTGTGGCCGGGGGTCGGCAGGATGCGCAGGTGATCGCCGATGCCGAAATCGCTGGTGACGATATCGGCGCGCCTGGCTTCGACCACCGGCAAGACGCTGTCGCCGAACGGCGGCACCGGCGTCTTGGCGTGCTGCTCGGTCCAGTAGTCATATTCGGTCTTGCCGAAGATGTAGCGCGCGTTCGGGAAGGTCGGCACCCAGCGGCCGCCTTCGAGCCGAGTGTTCCAGCCGACGTGATCGACATGCAGATGCGTGCACATCACGAAATCGATGTCCTCGACCGAAAGACCGGCGGCGCTCAGCCCGCGCATATAGGTGTCGTCGGTCTTCTGGTGCCATTTCGGGCGCGCCGGCCGCGGCTTGTCGTTGCCGATGCAGCTGTCGATCAGAATGGTGTGGTGCGGCGTACGCACGACATAGGACTGGAAACAGAGGATCAGGACATCCTCGGCGTCGATGGCATTCGCCTTGCGCATCCAGTCCCGGTCCTGCGCCAGCACCTCGGGCGACAGAGTCGGAAACAGCTCGAGCGCAGGAAAGAAAGTCGTTTCCTGCTCGATGATGCGGTGAATGCTGAGGTCGCCGACGTTGAATTTCAGGCTCATGGCGGCTGTTCCGTTTTTGTCAGGTGGCCGGCGGCAGCGAAATCTTGATCGAGGGCCGTTCCAGCATCCGCTGGTTGAAGGTATCCAGGTTCGGATAGGCCTTGCGCCAGCCGCAGTCAGGATAACGGAAATCCGCGTAACCCAGAACGCAAGCGAGCGCGATCTGCACGATATCAAGCGGACGTGACAGAACCTCCGCCTTGTCGTTGAAGCGCGCCATGCCGCGCCAGGCTCGGTTCCAGTGATCGTCGGCCCAGCCCTGCCACTTCAATTCCTTCGGCCGCACCATGTTCTCGTAGCGGCAGAGCAGCATGGAATCGAGCATGCCTTGCAGCATGGAATGGTCGCTCTTGACCTTCCATCGGTCGGGTCCGCTGGCGGGGATCAGCTTGCCGCCGCCGGCGAGCTCATCGAGATATTCGACGATGACGTAGGAATCGAGGATCACGCTGCCGTCGTCGAGGATCAGCACCGGCAGTTTCTTCAGCGGCGTGATCTTGGAATATTCATCGTTGGGCGTCGCCGGCGCCACCGAGGTCGGCACGAATTCGATTTGGTCGATCAGGCCGAGTTCGATCGCGGCGATGCGAACCTTGCGGGCAAAGGGGGAGGCAGCCGAGAAGGTGAGTTTCATGGGCGGGTCCTGGTTGTTTCCGTCATGGCCGGCTTGACCCGGCCATCCACGTCTTTGCATCACTTGCGGGAAAAGCAAGACGTGGATCCACCGGGACAAGCCCGGTGATGACGGTGGTTAGAGGCGCTCACGCCGCGATGATTTCCTGACGCTGTTCGCCAAGCGCTTCGATGCCAAGCGTGACGACATCACCGACATTGAGGAACTTCGGCGGCTTCATGCCGAGGCCGACGCCGGGTGGTGTGCCGGTCGTGACGACGTCGCCGGGCAGCAGCGTCATGAACTGGGAGACGTAGGAAATGCACTTGGCCATGGAGAAGATCATGGTTGCGGTCGAGCCGGTCTGGCAACGCTGGCCGTTGACATCGCACCACATCGACAGCTTCTGCACGTCGGCGATTTCGTCCTTGGTGACGAGCCAGGGGCCAAGCGGACCGAAGGTGTCGTGCGACTTGCCTTTGGTCCACTGTCCGAGCCGCTCGATCTGGAAGTTGCGTTCGGAAACGTCGTTGCAGACGCAGTAGCCCGCGACATGGTTAAGCGCATCGGCTTCCGAGACGTACTTCGCACGGGTGCCGATGATGGCTGCGATCTCGACCTCCCAGTCGAGCTTGGTCGAGCCGCGCGGCTTCTCCACCGGATCGTTCGGGCCGGACAGCGC
>NZ_DASSRP010000118.1:0-56468 GCF_035701725.1 Bradyrhizobium sp. | reverse complement strand
AATTGGCTTCAGATTCGGGCATGAATTCCGAAAAAGCGAGGACAACCCGGCAGCCCCGGCGGGCGTCCTTGCGGAGAGCGGCTCCATGCAGATCATTTGCCCCTATTGCTCAACCTCCTATGGCATCAGTTCGGCAGCCCTCGGCGAAGCCGGCCGCACCGTGCGCTGCTCCCGCTGCAAGGAAGTCTGGCTCGCCCGGCCGGAAGATGCCGTCGAATTCGCCGGCCATGCGATGGCTGGGACAGGCGATGGCGACTACGACGAGAGTGCCGGATGGAACAGCCACGGACAGGACGCCGAAAGCGGAACCCCGCATGTCGACAGCCCCTCGATCGCCGGCGACTGGCAGACGGCGGCTCAGGATCAAAATCTGGACGGCTGGTCAACTGACGCCGGCGAGGAGTTCGACGGCTCGCAGCCCGGACGCTTGTCCTGGCTCAAGGCTGTCCGCCTGCCGCATATCAAGTCGCCGATCAGCCTCACCACGGCCTGCGCGGCAATGGGAGCGCTGGTGCTGGCGACCCTGGTCTGGCGCGCCGAACTGGTTCGCCTGCTGCCGCAGACGGCGGCGTTCTATAAATTGGTCGGCCTCGAGGTCAATCTGCGGGGGCTCAAGTTTAGGGACGTCAAGGTGTCCTCGGAAATGGTCGAGGGCAAACCGGTTCTGGTGATCGAGGGTTCGATCACCGGCGAATCGAACAAGCCCGTCGAGATTCCCCGGCTGCGGTTCAGCGTGCGGGATGCGCAAGGCGCCGAAATCTACGCCTGGAATGCGGTGCTCGAGCAATCGGTCCTGAAACCCGGCGAGCGGGCGCAATTCAAGTCGCGGCTTGCCGCACCGCCGCCGGAAGGCCGCAACATCGACGTGCGCTTCTTCAACAAGCGGGATCTCGGCTAGTGCGGTGAATTTGAAGTTCCTATCAGTTTCGCTGCGGGTTGGTCATAGGAACTTCAGATTCTAAACCGCACGAGAATCATTAGGTTGCTAGAGCTCCTTTGATCCCGAAGTTCGTAAACGTGGAGCCGCGATACCATACGAACTTCGGAATCGGAGCTCTAGGACCCGCTTTACGAAATTCGATACGCTTCTACAGCTTCAAGGGATCGTCATGTCACGGGTGTTGATCGTCGACGACGAGGAATCGATGCGCCTCCTGGTCGCGCGCGCCATCGCCATGGATGGCCACGAGATCACGACGGCGGCCGATGGCGCCGAGGCGCTCGACATCTTGAGCGGCCCCAGCCTTCCCTTCGATTTGCTGTTGACCGACATCCAGATGCCGGTGATGGACGGCATTGCGCTGGCGCTGACGGCAGCACGCGATTTTCCGCAACTCACCATTCTGCTGATGACCGGCTATGCCGAGCAGCGCGAGCGCGCTTCCGGCCTCAACGCCATCGCGCACGATGTCATCAGCAAGCCGTTTTCGGTAGCCGACATCCGCACCGCGGTTGCGGACGCACTGGCGGCAAAGAAAGCCTGACGGCAAGCCCCCCTGCTTTTGCAGGAGAGAGGCCTCAATAGTCCTTCAAGAGCCGCTCGAGATAGTCGAGCTCGATCTGCGGACGCTGCGGATCGGCGAGACGCCGGCGCAGCTCTTCGAGAATTCGCCGTACCCGCTGCACGTCGATCTCGCCGGGAATCTTCACCGTCAGATCGTCGCCGAAATCCTTGCCGTGCAAGGGCCGCCCCAATGGATCGCTCTGGTTGCCATCACCCTGCTGCCGGCCGGCACGGGCGCCGGGACCTGTACCCTGACCTTCGCCGTCCTGCTGCTGCAGAGCCTGCGCCAGGCCTTGTGCACCCTTGCGCAGGGCCTCCAGCGCCTTGCCTTGCGAATCCACGGCGCCGTCGGCGTTGCCCTCACCGAGCTTGCCGCTGGCATCACCCATCGCATTGTCGGCCGCGCCGAGGCCATCCTCGTCATCACCGGCATCGCCGTCCTGGCCCGGCTGCTGGCCCTGCTGACCTTGCTGGCCCTGCTGCCCCTTCTGGCCGCGCTGACCCGGTCCCATGCCGCGCTTGGCCAACTCTTCCTGCAATTTCTTCAGACGGTCACGCAGGCCCTGCTGATCCTGCTGCAGATCGCCCATCGCCTGATCGCCCTGTTTGCCGCGCTGGCGATCGCGCCGCGAATCCTGCCCCTGCTTGAACGTCTTGTCGCGCAATTGCTGCTGCTTGCGGATCATGTCGCCGAGTTCGTTCAGCGCCTGCTCCATATCGTCATCGCCGGACTGTCCGGGCTGGGCGAGTTGCAATCCTTCCAGCATCTGCTGTAGCTGGTCGAGCAACTGCCGCGCCGATTCCTTGTCGCCGGAGCGCGATAGCCGCTCCAAGCGGTCGATCATGTTATTGAGGTCCTGCTGGCGCATGACCCTGGCATTGGGATCGAGCGGCCGGGCCAGAGCCTGCGGATTATTGCGAAGCTGCTCGGCGAGCTGGCGCAGGAAGTTGTCGAGCGCCGCGCGCAGATCCTGGGTGAGCTTCTTGATCTCCTCATCGCTGGCGCCGCGCTCGAGCGCCTCCTTCAGCGCGTCCTGCGCTGCGCGAAGCGCCTTGTCGACATCGGTGATGTTGCCATCCTCGATCGTGACGGCAAGCGCCCACATGCTCGCGACAACGCCGCGCAAGGCATCATCGGAGTGCGCCGCTTCGAGTTCGCGCGTGACGCTGTGCAGGCCGAGATATTGGCCTGCCTGATCCGCCATGAACAGTTCCGGGGCGATCGACAGCGCCTCAAGTGCATCGATGACCTGCGGCCGTTGATCGGCATTGAGCGCGAGCGTGCGGCGCTGTTCGATCAGCGCGCGCGCCAGCGGCTTGGTAAACAGCCGCTCCGGCAGGCGCATATCGAACGGCTCGCTGCGGCCCTCGTTGCCGGCCTGGTCCTTGGCCGTAAGCGTGAGCGTGACGTCGGCGCCGGCATAGGGATCTTCGCTCAGATCCTTGACGGTCTGGCCGACACCGTTGCGGGTGCGGACGTTGGGCAGCACCAGCGAGAATTGTGGGGGCTCGTACAGCGGGTGCGCCTCGCTGCCATCGGCCGGCTTGGTGCGGGCGGCAAATACCGCGTGCGCTTCGGTGACGCCGTAATCGTCTTCGATCTTGTAGGACAGTTGCAACGAACCGCGCGCCTGCCGCTCGGGATCCTTGGCGAGCGCAATGGTCGGCGGGCGGTCCGCCAGCGCGGCAAAGCGCCATTGCGGCTGGCTCGACGGTGCGCGGACATGAGCCGTGCCGTCCCCTGCGATGGTGAAATGCTTTTCGCTGGTGCCCTTGGGCGCCTGCTCGGCCGGCGCGACCTCCGTGATGCCGCCGCCAACCACGACGTCGAGCGCGCCGCCGCTTGAGCGTACGATCAGCGTGCTGCCGGCCGGCACCGACAGCGGGCCCGATGGCGGAAGCGCGGCCTCCTTGTTGGCCGCCGACAGGATCACCGGCGGCCGCCCGGTATAAATCGGCGGCGTGACCCAGGCATCGACCCTGACATTGTCGGCGGCGAACACGCCGTTCCAGTCGAAAGCGGCAGCGACGCGAATCCTTCGCTCGTCACCGGCGGCGATATAGGTCGCCACCATCAGCACGACGATCAGCGCGCGCAGCGCCCAGGGGTCGTGAATGGCAAGCCGCGGCGACGGCAGCCCGGCCCGGATTCGCTTGATCGAAGCCAGCGTGCGCTCGCGCTGCGCCTGCCACAGCGCCTGCGCGACCGGATCTTGCGTCGTCAGCGTGTCGCTCAGCGTCGTCGCCGGCCGGTGGCGAATTCCGGTGCCGCGATCGAGCCGCGTCAGCGCATCCTGACGGCTTGGCCAGCGAAAACGAGCCAGCGGAAACAGCGCGGCAACCGCCAACAGCGCAAACAGACCCAAACCGACGGCGCGGGCGAGGAAAGGCAGCACCAGCCACAGACCGGCCCAGGACAGCACCAGGAACAGTCCGATGACGGTCATAAGCCGCGCCAGATGCGGCCAGCTTCGTTCCCAGGCGATGGCAAATCCGGCGCGCCGCAGCGCCTGCGCGAGCTTCAGCCGCGAAACGGCATCAGCGCTGCGTTCCGGCTCCGGCGAAACGGGGGTGGGTTCGCTCAATCATCTCTCCAGCTTGCCCGGCAACATAGACTCTAACACAACGGCAGCCGTGAGGCACCCACGCCGGCCGGGTATTCCCACACCCGGATTCATGCATAACACGAAGCCGTGACCGCTGCCGCCCGGCGGCCAAGCGTCAAATTTGGAACCAACCAAACCTGTCACGAACGTTGCGGCCAGAACGGCAAGGCCGAATGCGGTCGCAAGACCAAGCCGCCGCAGCTACAGCCAAGGCCTACAGCCAAGGCGCAGCGCGGTCCATCGCAATCAGCGCATCGACCTCGATGCGCGGGCGCACCACCGCATACTGGTCGTCCTTGACCAGCACTTCGGGCACCAGCGCACGAGTATTGTAGGTGCCGGACTGCACGGCGCCATAGGCGCCCGCGGTCATGATGGCGATAAGATCGCCGGCTTTCACGTCCGGCATGCTGCGGCCGAGCGCGAGATAATCGCCGCTTTCGCAGACCGGCCCGACCACGTCCGCGGTGATGGTGGGCGCGCCTTGCGGCGCCGCGCGCACCGGCAGGATGTCGTGATGCGCTTCGTACAAGGTCGGGCGAATCAGGTCGTTCATCGCGGCATCGATGATGACGAACTTCTTGGCTTCGCCCTGCTTCACATAGATCACGCGCGAGACCAGGATTCCGGCATTGCCGACGATGTTCCGGCCCGGCTCGAACAATAGCGTGCAGCCGAGATTGTGGGTCACGCGCTTGACCATCGCGGCATAGGCAGAAGGCAACGGCGGCGCTTCGCGATCCATATGATAAGGGATACCGAGACCGCCGCCAAAATCGACGTGCGAGATGGTATGGCCGTCGGCGCGCAGGCTCTGCACGAAATTGGCGAGCAAGCGAAAAGCCGCCTCGAGCGGCTCGAGATCGGTGATCTGGCTGCCGATATGCATGTCGACGCCGGTGACGCGAATGCCTGGCAGCTTGGCTGCGCGCGCATAGACGGCGCGGGCGTGGGTCAGCGGAATGCCGAATTTGTTCTCGGACTTGCCGGTCGAGATTTTCGCATGCGTGCCGGAATCGACGTCCGGATTGACGCGAACCGAAATCCGCGCGGTCTTGCCCTGCTCGCTTGCGAGGCGCGACAGCAGCTCCAACTCAGGCTCGGACTCGACGTTGACGCAGAGGATGTCGGCGGCCAGCGCCGCGCGCAATTCGGCCTCGGTTTTGCCGACGCCGGAAAACACGATCCGCTCGGGCGGAATCCCGGCGCTGAGCGCGCGCTTGAGTTCGCCGCCGGAGACCACGTCAGCACCGGCGCCAAGCTTGGCCAGCGTCCGCAGCACCGATTGATTGGAGTTCGCCTTCATGGCGTAGCAAATGAGCGCCTTCTCGCCGGCAAAGGCCTCGCTGAAGACGCGATAGTGACGTTCCAGTGTAGCCGTCGAATAGCAATAGAACGGCGTGCCCACCGCATCGGCGAGTTCCACCAGACTAACCGCCTCGGCGTGAAGCACGCCGTTGCGATAATCGAAGTGATTCATAATTGGTTTTCCGGTCAGTCTGAGAAAGCGGCGGCGGACATCGAATCCACCGAAACGCAAGCTTACTTGCTGTCGAGAAGCGGATCGAGCGCAAACGGCCGTTTCGGACCTTTGCCGGCGGCCGGCAACTGGTCGCTGCCATAGCTCGGATTGAACAGGTTGCCCTTGCTCGCCTCGGCGGTTGCGGTGGGATCGGGCTGCACCGCATTGGCGGTCGCGCCCGGCTGCGACGAGGCGGTCGGCGGCAGATCGAGCGGCCCCTTGCGGCCGCAACCGGAAAGCGCCAGCGCGCTCGCCCCCAACAGGATGAGGGCCCATCGTCGATAGGTTCGGCGGTCGTCGCGATTCACGTCAAAGTCCCCAATGCGGGCCGCACCATACAAAGATTGAACCACGATGGCGAGGCCTGCGAAGCGTTGAATTTCCGGCGAGAATCTTTCGCCAGCCCTACTTTCGCTCTTTTTCCAGCCGTTTGAGCCAGGCTTTGGCCTGCGCCGCCACGTTCTTCGGCGCGGTTCCGCCAAAGCTTGTCCGGCTTCTCACCGATGCCTCGACCGACAGCGCGGCGAGCGCGTCCTTGCTAATTCTCGGCTCGATCGCCTGCATCGCCTTCAACGGCAATTCATGCAGAGCAACCCCGTCGCTTGCCGCCTTCGCCACGATCCGTCCGGTGACGTGGTGGGCATCGCGGAACGGCATTTTCAGCGTTCGCACCAGCCAGTCGGCCAGATCGGTCGCGGTGGCATAGCCCTCGCCGGCAGCAAGCCTCATACGCGCCTCGTCGGGCACCATGTCGAGCACCATGCCGGTCATTGCCCGGACCGCCAGCGATAGCGCGCCGAACGCCTCCATCGCGCCCTGCTTGTCCTCCTGCATGTCCTTTTGATAGGCAAGCGGCAGGCCTTTCATCACGATCAACAGCGCATTCAGCGCGCCGATCACCCGACCGGTCTTGGCGCGCACGAGCTCTGCCGCATCGGGATTGCGCTTTTGCGGCATGATCGAGGAGCCGGTGGTGAACTTGTCGGAGAGCCGCACCAGTCCGACCAGCGGCGAAGTCCAGATCACGATTTCCTCGGCAAAGCGCGACAGATGCACGGCGCAGATCGCGGCTGCCGACAGCGTTTCGATGACGAAGTCGCGGTCGGACACGGCATCGAGCGAATTGGCCATCGGCCGCTCGAAGCCGAGCGCCTTGGCGGTTGCCATGCGGTCGATCGGAAACGAGGTGCCGGCAAGCGCGGCGGCACCGAGCGGCGATTCGTTGAGGCGCCGGCGCGCGTCCGCAAACCGGCCGCGATCGCGCGATGCCATCTCGACATAGGCCAGTAGATGATGACCGAAGGTGACGGGTTGCGCCGTTTGCAGATGGGTGAAGCCCGGCATCACAGTGGCGGCATGATCGAGCGCACGGCTCGCCAGCGCCTCTTGAAACAGTGCGAGTGCCCGGTCGGTCTCGTCGATCATATCGCGGACGAACAGGCGAAAATCGGTTGCCACCTGATCGTTGCGCGAACGCGCGGTATGCAGACGGCCTGCCGCAGGGCCGATCAGTTCGCCGAGCCTGCTCTCGACGTTCATATGAATATCTTCGAGCGCGCGCTTGAAATCGAATGATCCCTTGCCGATCTCTGACAAAATCGTGTCTAGACCCTTGGCGATGTTTTTTGCATCGTTTGCCGTGATGATGCCTTGGGCCGACAGCATGGCGGCATGGGCCTTGGACGCGGCGATGTCCTGGGCATAAAGGTGACGGTCGACGTCGATCGAGACGTTGATTTCCTCCATGATCGCGTCAGGACGCTCGGTGAACCGGCCGCCCCACATCTTGTTGCTCATGACCATCTGCTCGTATTCGCCGTTTTTTGTTGCGCCGGCCGCTGGGCCGGGCGTAACCGAAGCCTTCCAATAGCCGTATCTGAACCCGAATGACAAACGATATGCCCGAAAGCCCGCCACCTGCCCCGGCTGCCACGCGCCGCATCCCTTACGTGATCGGCGCGGTGGTGATCGGCGCCGCCATCGGATTTGGCGGGATATACGGGCTTGGTGGCCTCAAGCGCAACGCGGCGGGCGATTCTGCCTGCGCGGGCGCGGTTAACCTTGCCCACAAGATCTCTCCGCTCGCCCATGGCGAAGTCGCCGCGCTGACCATGGCGACCGCGCCGCTCAAGCTGCCCGATCTCGCGTTTGACGATGCCGACGGCAGGCCGAAGAAGCTGTCGGACTGGCGCGGCAAGACCGTGCTCGTGAACCTCTGGGCGACGTGGTGCGTGCCGTGCCGCAAGGAAATGCCGGCGCTGGACCGGCTACAGAGCAAACTCGGCGGCAAGGATTTCGAGGTGGTGGCGATCAATATCGACACCCGCGACCCCGAGAAGCCGAAGAACTTCCTCAGGGACGCCAAGCTTACTCAACTCGGCTACTTTAACGACGAAAAAGCCAAGGTCTTTCAGGATCTTAAAGCCATAGGCCGGGCGCTCGGCATGCCCACCTCGGTGCTGGTCGACGCGAACGGCTGCGAGATCGCAACCATCGCAGGCCCGGCCGAATGGGACAGCGATGACGCGGTCAAGCTGATCACGGCCGCCACCGCCACGGGCTCCTGAGGAGCCCGCGGCCGGCGCGACAGCGGTCTATTATTTCTCGTCCGCGATGGTGTTGCGGAGCAGGCCGATGCGGTCGATCTGGACCTCGACGACGTCGCCCGGCTTCATCCAGAGCGGCGGGGTACGGCGCGAGCCGACGCCGCCCGGCGTACCCGTGACGATCACGTCGCCGGGCTCGAGCCGGGTGAACTCCGAGCAATATTCGATCTGGCGCGGGATATCGAAGATCATCTCGGCAATTGTCGTGTCCTGAACCACTTCGCCGTTGAGACGCGTCTGCAGCCGCAGCGGGCCGAGGTCGCCGGCCTCATCCGGCGTCACCATCCAGGGTCCGAAAGCGCCGGTATTCGGAAAATTCTTGCCGGGCGTGAATTGATGGGTGTGGCGCTGGTAGTTGCGGACGCTGCCTTCGTTGTAGCAGGCGTAGCCGGCGATGTGGCTCCAGCTGTCTTTTTTCGAGATGTAGCGGCCGGGCTTGCCGATGATGAGCGCCAGTTCGCCTTCATAATCGAGATCGGTCGAAACCTTCGGGCGGATGATGTCGGTGAGATGCCCGGTCTGGCTGTTGGCGAAACGGCCGAACACCGTCGGGTTTTCCACCTCGGTGCGCCCGGTCTCCTTGCGATGGTTCTCGTAGTTGAGGCCGATGCAGAGGATCTTGTCGGGGTTCGGAATCACCGGCAGCCAGGCAATCGCGCTGAGCGGATGGCGCGCGGCCTTGCCCGCGGATTCGGCGGCCTCGGCCAGCGCAGCGGCGGCAATCGCGGATTTCAGATCCGGAAAACGGTCGCGCAAGACCGCGCCAAGATCGATGACGTCGTTGCCATCGACGAGGCCCCAGCTGGAGGCGCCATTGATCTTGAAACTTGCGAACTTCATGGGATGTCCTTGTGTGTTGAGGGATGAAGCTTGTTAGAACTAAGCGGCGCGCGTGGCTACCGGGGCAACCGAACCGAGCCGTGAAAAGCGCGCGATCGTGCGCTCGGGAAAAATGAGCGCGAAGGCCGCGACGGCGCCGATGATCAGAATGCCGGCGGTGAACGTCATGGCGTGGGCATAACCCAGTGCAACATCAGACCCAGCCTCGCCGACGATCCAGCCGGTGAGCGCATTGGATATCAACGCGGACGCCGCGTTGCCCGAATAGATGACGACGATCAGGCGCCCACGTTGCGCCGCCGGCGCGACCGCCCCGAGCGCGACGGGTCCGAAGATCGTGGTCAGGCTCGGCGCAGCGAACGCCAAGGCGATACACACGAGCTGCAGCACGCCACTCGTTACAAGCGTCAACAGCAATGCGCAGCCGGCGGTCAGCAGCGCCAGGGCGGCGGAATGGCCGAGGCAGGCGCGCAGGCTCCAACCGCGGCGTTGCATGAACTGCGTGATCCAGGAGCCGCCGAGCAAGAGCGGCGACTGAAACAGATAGATGCCGAAGATGATCCAGCCGACAGATGTCGGCTGGTAGCCGAGCCCGAGTTGGAGATAAGGGGGCAGCCAGGTCGCCGACATTCCGACGATCCAGTACGACATGGTCGACATGATGATGACACCAATCACGGTTGGATCGCCCCAGAGCAGCTTGGTGGGCACCATGGCTTCCGAAGACGGCGCATCCCGGTCCGGAGCGGCGGCGGCATAAGGCCCCTCACCCCCAATGAGCGCCCAGGCAAGCATCCAGGCGACGCCGAGCAGGCCGCAGACCAGGAAGCCGGTGCGCCAACCGTAATTGACAATGATGTAGGTGAGAAAAGGTCCGCCGGCCAACAGGCCCACGCTGATGCCCTGAAGCACGACCGCGCTCGGCACGCTGCGCTTGTCGGCAGCAAACCAGTTGTAGCAAGCGTGCAAAGCGGTCGGCAGACCCGGCCCCTCGCCGGCGCCGAGAACGATGCGGCAGATGATCAGCACCGCAACCGAGCTCGTGAAGAAGATCGGAATCTGCGTCGCCGACCAGATCCCCGCGAGAACTATCAAAATCCATTTCACCGGAAAGCGGCCGATCACGAACAGGCCGACCGCCATGCCCGAGAGCGAGAACAGCAGGAAGAAGCTGCTGCCGATCAGACCGAACTCCTTGGGTGAGAGCGACAGCTCCTTCATCATCGGAACCGCCGACAGACCGAACACCAGCTTGTCGAAGAAGTTCAGCGTCTGAAACAGAAACAGCATGATGAGCACCGCCCATGCCCGGCCTCGTGCTGCCGACCCGGCAGCCGTCTGTTGTGGCGTCATCGTCGGCTCCTCCTGCAATTCGTCACGAAATCACTTTCAAGCGTGAGGTCAGATCCGACATCATCGTGGACAGCGCCGGCATATCCGCCGCAACGCCGTAAACGTAGTGATCCGGACGAACGATCGCGGCCATGCATTCGTGCCGGCCAAACCAGCCCGCAACGATACCGTCCTCTTCCAGGACGGAATCCGCCGTCGCGCGACCGTCGACCGCGCCAATCCGGATCACGCGCAGGCCAGACCCACGCGCCTGATCTTCGATGGCGGGATCGGCCGCGAACGCGTGGCGCCCGTCGAGCACGACACGCCAGCCGGTGCCGCAGACCGCATCCAGCAATCGCCGGCCCGTTTCCGTTCGCACCCATGGCTGCGGAAACAAGCTGCCGTTGGCCGCATGTGGGACCGATGCCAGCAATCCGCTGCGCAGCGGCGGCACGATATCCTGGCGCGTGATGGTGCGCGGCTCGCCGTTGCCCTCGGCAAGGATGCGGGCGTCACGCGCTTCGGCGGCATGCGGATCGCGTTCGCAGATGACCTCACCGATTGCCTTGATTCGGCTGGTCAGCTCGCGGACATGGCCGCCGCGTTCCTCGCCATAGCTATCGAGCAGCTCCGCGCCGGACTGGCCCTGAAGCACGCGATCGAGCTTCCAGACCAGATTGGCGACGTCGCGAATGCCCTGGCACATGCCCTGTCCGATGAAAGGCGGTTGCTGATGCGCCGCATCGCCGGCGAGCAAGATGCGCCCGCGCCGCCACTCCGCCGCCACCAGCGCGTGGAAGCGGTAGCTCGCGGCGCGCCACAACGTGGCCTCGTCCGGCGTCAGCCATTTTCGAAGCAGGCGCCAGACCTGATCCGGCTGCTCCATGACGCGCGGGTCCTCGCCGGGCAGCAACATGATCTCGAATCGGCGATGCAGGCCGGGACCGACAATGAAAGTGGTCGGGCGCGCCGGATCGCAGAACTGGGCTGCAGTTTCCGGCAGTTTGCCAACCGCTGCGTCTGCGACTTGCAGATCGACCACCAGCCAGGGCTCATCGAACACAAGATCCTCGAAGGCGATCCCAAGCTGCTGCCGGACGCTGCTGGACGCGCCGTCGCAGGCGATGACATAATCGGCCGTCACGGTGCTGACCGCGCCGTCGTCGTCGCGCAGATGGATGGTCACGCCATCTTCCGTTTGAGAAAGACCAGTGAGTTCGGTGCCGAGCCTGACCGTCACGCCGGGATAGGACCGCGCATGCGCGCGCAACTCTGCCTCCACCGGTGGCTGCGTGAACACCATGCTCGGCGTATATCCCAGCGGATAGGGCTCGCCGACCATATCGATGCGCCGGATCAACTGGCCCTTGGCGCCGAAATGCTGCGAGGCGGGGAATGGCGCGAGATAGGGACGAACCCGTTCCGCCACACCGAGATTGTCCAACAGACGCAAAATCTCGTGGTCAATCGCGATCGCCCGCGGCTTGTCGTAGACGCTCCGCGCGCGATCGATCGCCAGGGTGCGGATACCGCGATCGCCGAGCAGGCTCGTTGCGACCGCGCCCGAGGGGCCGAACCCCACGACCAGGACTTGAAACTCGTTTGGTGTAGCTGCCATCGCGTCGATCGTTGGTGGCCTAGCCGGCGTAGGGAATGGCGAGCTGGGCCGCCTTGACATGATCCGCCTTGGGCGGCGCGATGCCCCATTGGTCGGTGCGCCCCGGAGGCCAGACCCATTCGCTCGGACCGCGGAATTTGTAGTCGTCGTCGACCTGCAAGACTTCGGCGGTGTATTCGATCACGAAACCATCGGGATCGATGAAGTAGGCAAATACGTTGTCGCCCGGACCATGACGGCCGACGCCCCAGGCGATCGGAAAACCGGCATCGATCATGCGCCCGGAACCGCGCATCACCGTCTCCAGGCTCGGCATCAGGAAAGCGACGTGATTGAGCCCGTTGACCTTGGCGTCCGCGATCACCACGGCATGATGGTCACTATTGCAACGGACGAAAGCCATCAGGCCGGTACGGTCGGTGAGATGGAAGCCCAGCGCGTTCTGGTAAAATTCAGCCGTGGCGTCGGCATCGACGCTGTTGAGATTGACATGGGCCAGCCGCTCCGGGCGATCGCCCGCCGGACGTTTGGGGACCTGCATGGCGTCGCCGTGGACGAAGCGCAGGAGCCCGCCCTGCGGCGCACGGACCGTCATGACGATCCCGCCGTCGGGCGCGTCGTTCGCCGCCGGCGGAGCGATGACCTGCCCTCCATGGGCGGCCACATTCGCCGCCACAGCCGCCAGGTTGTCGACGGCGGCGACCCGGAATGTCACCGCGCGCAATTCCGGCCGCGCGTTCGGATGCAGGGCAAGGACGTGGTGATCGGTGCCGTCGGCGCGCAGATAGACCACGCCGTTGCGACGCGCGACCACCTCGAGCCCCCAAACTCCGACGTAGAACCGCTCGGACCGGCCAACGTCCGGCGTGCCTAAATCGACGCTGCGCAGGGCCGAGACCGGAAACCGGGCCATTTTCGTCCATCCCCTGGATCTTCGAAGCCGCTTTATATTGTATAAAAATTCAAATTCAACCAAAATTTATATATTATTTTTGAGCAGCAGGAAATATATACGTCGTTGCCCCGGAGAAACCTGCGTGGACACGACATTGCTGAATGAGCCGGTCAACGGCCCCTCAACCCAGGCCAGCCACGTCTATGACCGGCTGCGCGAGGACCTGCTTTCGGGACGGCTTGCTCCCTCACGCAAGCTGCAGATGCGCTTCTTGATCGAAACCTACGGAACCGGACAGACCCCGCTGCGTGAGGCGCTGAACCGCCTGACCTCCGACGGGCTGGTCGAGGTGCACGAGCAGCGTGGCTTCTATGTCAGAAACATCAGCCGCGCCGAACTGGCAGAACTCACCAAGACACGTTGCTGGGTGGAAGGCTTGGCGTTGCGCGAATCCATGGCGGCCGCGACGCCAGAATGGGAGGAGCAGCTTCTGCTGGCGCAACATCGCCTCAGCCGCACGCCGCGCTCGCTGAAAGAAACTGAGTTCGAGGACAATCCCGAATGGGAGCGGCTGCATCGCATCTATCACCGCACGCTGATCGGCAACTGCGGATCGCAATCGCTGATCGCTTTCTGCGGGCAGCTTGCGGACCAACTCTATCGTTACCGGCGGCTTTCGATACGCAAGGCGTTTCCCTCACGGCATGTCGGCGACGAGCATCAGGCCATCGCCAATGCCGTCATGAGCGGTGATACGGAAGAAGCGGTAAGACTTCTGACCAGGCACTACCAGACCACGGCAGAGGTGATCTTGCAGGATGAGGGAATATTCCCGGAACTGCGCCAGGCGAAAGCCTGATCAGGGGCGGCGACGCGGAGATGAATAAAATCGAAGCTGTCGAATGAGAGGCGTTACGCCGAAACGTTGAGACTGCCGCCGATGCCGGGGCCGACATTGGCGAGCGAAGGCGAACCACCGAGCAGCGTCAGGACCGAGTTTTTTTCGGCATCGAGGTTCGATTTCAGCACGGACGTTGCGATCTGCTGCTGGGTATTGCCCGCCTGCATCGAGATCAAACTGAGGGCCAAACTTGCCACGTCCATGCGCTTCACTCCCGTCGCCGGTAACCCTATCCGGCGGGAGTTAACAAATGCTGGAGATGGATCCGCGAATTGACGCGGAAATAAATGAACCGGACGCTAGCGCGTCGGGATCGGCTTTTCGCCGCGATAGTCGTAGAAACCGCGCTGGGTTTTGCGCCCCAGCCAGCCCGCCTCGACGTATTTCACGAGCAGCGGGCACGGCCGGTACTTGGAGTCGGCGAGCCCCTCATGCAGCACCTGCATGATCGACAGACAGGTATCGAGGCCGATGAAATCGGCGAGCTCAAGCGGGCCCATCGGGTGGTGAGCGCCAAGCTTCATCGCAGCGTCGATCGCCTCGACATTTCCGACGCCTTCATAGAGCGTGTAGATCGCCTCGTTGATCATCGGCAACAGGATACGGTTGACGATGAAGGCCGGAAAATCTTCCGAGACCGCGACCTGCTTGCCAAGCTTGGTGACGAATTCCTTAGCGGCGTCGAAGGTGGCGTCATCGGTGGCGATGCCGCGGATCAGCTCGACCAGCTCCATCAGCGGCACCGGATTCATGAAGTGAATGCCAATGAAGCGCTCAGGCCGATCGGTTGAAGCAGCGAGCCGCGTGATCGAAATTGACGAGGTGTTGGAGGCGACGATCGCTTCGGGCTTCAACAGCGCGCAGACATCGTGAAAGATCTTGCGCTTGACGTCTTCCTTCTCGACTGCGGTCTCGATCACCAGATCGCAGTCGGCAAGACCGTCCATGGTATCGGCGAGCACGATCCGGTCGAGCGCCTGCTTGCGGGCATCCTCCGTAATGGCCTTCTTGACGACCTGTCGCGACAGGTTGCCGTTGATGGTGGCCATACCCGACTTCAGGCGATCGGCAGAGACATCGTTCATGACCACGTCGAAGCCGGCCAATGCCGAGACGTGGGCAATGCCATTGCCCATCTGGCCCGAACCGATCACGCCGATTTTCTTTATCATGACCGCTATCCCGCCATCTCAACTCTTAATCTAATACCGCTTTGTCGATCTAAAGTTAAACAGACTTGCCGCCTGCGGCATAGGAGCTCCAGATCGGCAGTACCAGCCGCTTCCTGTCCCTACTTGCCGATCGTCTCGGTCAACTCGGGAACCACCTGATACAGATCCGCAACCAGGCCATAGTCGGCAACCTGGAAGATCGGTGCATCCTCGTCCTTGTTGATCGCCACGATGACCTTGGAATCCTTCATGCCGGCGAGATGCTGGATCGCACCGGAAATTCCGATCGCGACGTAAAGCTCGGGCGCCACCACCTTGCCGGTCTGACCGACCTGCCAGTCGTTGGGCGCATAACCGGCATCGACCGCCGCGCGTGAAGCACCGACGGCAGCACCAAGCTTGTCGGCCAGCGGCTCGATATATTTGGCGAAATTCTCGCGGCTTTGCATTGCCCGTCCGCCTGAAACAACGATCTTGGCCGAGGTCAGTTCGGGCCGATCGCTCTTGGCAACCTCCTCGCCGACAAAGCTGGAAAGACCGGGATCGGCCGCGGCCGCAGCATTCTCGACCGCCGCGCTGCCGCCCTCGCCCGTCGCCGCAAAGGTCGAGGTTCGCACCGTGATGACCTTCTTGGCATCCTTCGACTTGACAGTCTGGATGGCGTTGCCGGCGTAGATCGGCCGTTCGAACGTGTCCGGCGAGATCACCTTGGTGATCTCCGACACCTGCATCACGTCGAGCAGCGCGGCCAGGCGCGGCATCACGTTCTTGTAGCGCGACGTCGCCGGCGCGACGAACGCGTCGTAGTTTCCTGCCAACGAAACGATCAGCGCGGCCAGCGGCTCGGCCAGATCATGCGCGTAAGACGCATTGTCGGCGAGCAGGACTTTCTTGACGCCGGAAAGCTTGGCGGCTGCGTCCGCAGCGGCCTTGGCGTTTTCGCCCGCGACCAGCACATGAACGTCGCCGCCGAGCGCGGCGGCTGCGGTCAGCGCCTTGTTGGTAGCGTCCTTGATCGATGCGTTGTCGTGTTCGGCAATCAGAAGCGTGGTCATTTACAGAACTCCCGCTTCGGTCTTGAGCTTCGACACGAGTTCGGCGACGTCCTTGACCTTGACGCCGCCCTTGCGGCCCGGCGGTTCGGACGTCTTGAGGATTTCAAGGCGCGGCGTGAGATCGACACCATAATCCGCGGCGCCCTTCTCGGCGATCGGCTTCTTCTTGGCCTTCATGATGTTCGGCAGACTTGCATAACGCGGCTCGTTCAGCCGCAGATCGGTGGTAACGATGGCCGGCCCCTTGAGTTTCACCGTCTGCAACCCACCGTCAACCTCGCGCGTCACTTTGAAATCGGCGCCGTCGACTTCGACCTTGGAGGCAAAGGTCGCCTGCGACCACCCAAGCAAAGCGGCCAGCATCTGTCCGGTTTGGTTGCTGTCGTCGTCGATCGCCTGTTTGCCGAGAATCACGAGCCCGGGCTTTTCCTCGTCGGCCACCGCCTTGAGGATCTTCGCCACCGCCAACGGTTCGACAGTGCCTTCAGCCTTGACGAGGATGCCCCGGTCCGCGCCCATAGCCAGGCCGGTTCGGATGGTTTCGGCCGCCTGCGCCGGTCCGATCGAGACCACAACCACTTCGGTTGCCTTGCCGGCCTCTTTCAGGCGCAGGGCTTCCTCGACGGCGATTTCGTCGAATGGATTCATCGACATCTTGACGTTAGCCAGCTCAACGCCGGTTCCATCGCTTTTGACGCGAACCTTGACGTTGTAATCGACCACCCGCTTGACCGGTACCAGGACCTTCATCGACCTTCTTTCGTAAGTAACACGACCGCTAATTGGCTAGGCCGCGGAACCTAAAGCGCCCGCCCACCCCGGTCAACGCCGGTGGAGTGGATTTGCCATTCGCCAGCGGTCTGGCGGCGAGATGCGAATGTTAAAGCCGGCGCCTGGGACCCAAAATTGCCCCTTCGCGTCAGCGATTCTGGCCGGGGACCCACAGCACGTCCCCGGCGCCATTTCCATTGGCCGTGCGGCTCGCGATAAACAGAAAATCCGACAGCCGGTTCATGTAATGGATCGCGGCTTCGCCGACGGGTTCGTCCGGCCGGGCTGCCAGTTCCACGATGATCCGTTCCGCTCTGCGACACACGGTGCGCGCCAGATGCAGGTGGGCTGCGGCCGGCGTACCGCCGGGCAGCACGAACGAATTCAACGGTTGCAGGTCGGCATTCAGCCGGTCGATATCACGCTCGAGCCGTTCGACCTGGCTGGAAAGCACGCGCAGGCGTTCCGCCTTGCCTTCGCGCTGGGGCACCGCGAGGTCGGCCCCGAGATCGAACAGGTCGTTTTGCGCCCGCCCGAGCATCGCATCGAGCTCCGGCATCGTCGCAAGATGAAGCCGCGCGATGCCGATCACGGCGTTGGTCTCGTCCACGGTTCCATAGGCGGCGATCCGCAGATCGTATTTCGGACGCCGCTCGCCGCTGCCAAGCGCGGTGGTGCCGTCATCGCCGGTGCGCGTATAGATGCGGTTGAGGACGACCATCGCTAGAGCTCCGCAATTAACCGATGATAGTGCTGCTTTCGAATTTGACGTTCCTATCGTGGACCAACGGCGAACTGACAGAAACTTCAAACTCGCCGGTCTCGTTCGGCCTCAGCGATGACCCATCGCCCATACCGTGACCATGATGACGACGATCGCGATGAACTGAAGCAACACCCGTAGTCGCATCAACTTCTGCGAGGTGTTCGGCGATCCGCCACGCATCATATTGATGAGACCGAACAGCAGCACCAACGCAACCGCGCCGACCGCGAGAGGGACAATAAACGTACCGAGGAACGAAGCCATCTGTTTTACTTAGCACCGCAACCGACGCTCCGCCATCGCCCGTGTGCACAGCTTAAGTCCAATCGATACCGACTTCCCACCCCCACACTGGCTTTTGCTAGGATAATATTGGAATGTAGCTCCGTCTTGGTAGGCCAGAGGCAGCCGTGCGGCAGATTCGCTACATCTTTCATGTCTGCATCGACGCGTTCTACACGTTTCTGGCCGACGACGGCTGGGCGATCGCCAGCCACATCGCGCTCTCGACCTTGATGGCGCTGTTTCCTTTTCTCATCGTCCTGACTTCGCTGGCCGGCTTTTTCGGCTCCAAGGAACTGGCCGATCAGGCCGCCGGGCTGCTGCTTCAGGTCTGGCCCAAGCAGGTTGCCGACACCCTGTCGGGCGAAATCCACGATGTGCTGACCACCACGCGAGGCGACATCCTGACCATCGGCGCCGTGCTTGCGGTCTACTTTGCATCCAACGGCGTCGAGGCGCTTCGCGTCGCGCTCAACCGCGCCTATGCCGTGATCGAGCCGCGGCGATGGTATTGGCTGCGGCTGGAATCGATCGGATATACGCTGCTCGCCGCTTTCACGTCGCTGGCGATGGCCTTCCTGATCGTACTCGGGCCGCTGATTTTGGAAGCCGCGCGGCGGCACATTCCGCTGATCGTCGAGAGCAACGAGAATCTGCTCAACCTTGCACGTTACAGCGTCACGGTTCTGGCGCTGGTCGTGGCGCTGTTCGTGCTGCACGCCTGGCTGCCGGCCGGCCGCAGGAGTTTCCTGCAGATCCTTCCGGGCATAGTCTTCACCGTTATCGCCTCGATCATATCGGGCACCGTGTTCGGGCAATATCTGGCGCGCTTCGCCAATAACTACGTGACGATGTATGCCGGTCTCGCTTCGGTTGTCATCGCGCTGGTGTTTCTCTATTTCCTGGCCGCAATCTTCGTCTATGGCGGCGAACTCAATGCAGCGATCATCAAGTCGCGTCTGCCGCGCGGCGTGACGCTTCAAGCAGCGCAATCGCTAGCGTCCTCGGGGACACAGGCTTGACCAAAAAGGCGTCGGCGCCGGCCGCGCGCGCAGCCGCCTCGTCCTCGCCTCGGCCGGATACGCCGATGATCGCGGTGGCGCCGAACGGCGGACCCAGCGCACGAATCCGCCGGATCGCCTCGACGCCGTCGATGCCGGGAAGCACCATGTCCATCAAGATCGCATCGAAGCTGCCCTGCGTGATGCGCTCCACCGCATCTTCGCCGCGGCCGACGAATTCGGCCTGATGGCCGAGTTCGGTCAGGACGGCATTGAGCACCACGCGGCCGAACGGATTGTCCTCGACACTGAGCACGCGAAGGCCCCGCGCGTGGTCCTGCGGCGGAAGATCACTTGGACCGGAACCGTCGGGCGAGGCCGCGGCGGGGTCGAGCCGCACCGTCAGCGTGAACGTGGTCCCGCCGCCGCGACGCGGCGTCACGACGATGTCTCCGCCCATGGCGCGGGCGAGTTGTTTCACCGATGACAGTCCGAGCCCGGCGCCGCCAAAGCGCGCGGCGATCTTCACATTGGCCTGCGAGAACGGCCGGAATAACCGCTTGATCTCCTCCAGTGTCAACCCGATGCCGCTGTCGGACACCGCAAAGGCGACGCCGATCTTGCCCTTCAGGCTGCCGGTTGGCCGCACGGTCAGCGCGACGCTGCCGCGCTCCGTGAATTTGGTGGCGTTGTCGATCAGATTTTCCAGTGCAGCTCTCAGGCGGACGGGGTCCCCGGTCACGAAGCTCGGCAGGTCGTCCGAAATCTCGACCCGTGACTGCAAGCCTTTCGCCGTGGCTCGGCCGGCGAGCGAGTCGCCGACGCTCTGGGCAAGCGTCCGCAGATCGAAGAAGTCCTGCCGTACGCCGAAACCGGAACGCCCGCTTCTGGCGGCATCGACGAACAAGGTGGCGAGGCTGGCCAGATGTTCCGCACCGGCCTTGATGGTATCGACCCAGCGCCGCTCCCGCTCATCGAGATCGGAGGTCGCCAGGAGGTCGCTGATCGCCAGAATGCCGGTCAGCGGCGTTCGCACCTCATGGGCAAAGGTCGCGAGGGCCGTCTCCACGATGCCGGGAGCCGCCGGCTTGCGAACCGACTTGGCGGTTCGCTTGCCGACCCTCTTAACAAGCCTCTTGGCAGCTTTACGCGGCTTGCCTGCCGCAACACCTGCCTTGCGTTTTTTTTGCTGCATTTTGTTCGGCCGTCGCCGATTGCGCCTTGGGCGCGAACTCAACGCCATGATTCCCCCGATCCTGGCCGGCCCACCATGGCATGGCGGAGTGGACGGAGTCACGCCGAGCGCAATTCATCCAGCGCAGAATGTTGGCAATATCCGCAGGCTTCTCAGGCGAGCCCGACCCGGCGGCGAATCTCGGCCGGGTCAATGCCGGCCGCCCTGAGTTCGCGAAGCCCGGTGGCATCCGTCGATTTCGACAGCTTTTGACCGCTCGCATCGCGAATAAGGCGATGGTGCCGGTAGACCGGCTGCGGCAGGTGGAGGAGTTCCTGCAGCAACCGATGGACGCTCGTCGACCAGAACAGGTCCTGGCCCCGTACCACCTCGCTGACGCCTTGCAGCGCGTCGTCGATCACGACCGCGAGGTGGTAGCTGGTCGGTGTTTCCTTGCGCGCGATGATAACGTCACCCCAGGCCGCCGGCTCAGCCGCGACCGCCCCGGTCTCGCCCTCCGGGCCCTCGCCGCGCTCGGTCCAACCGATCGAACCGACGCGCGCGCACGCCGCCGCCATGTCAAGCCGCAGCGAGTAGCGCACGCCCGCATCAATCATTTGTTGCGCTTTCTCGGCTGCGAATGACCTCGACGTGCCGGGGTAAAGTGGCACACCATCAGGATCGCGCGGCCATCCATGAGGGACCTTCTGCTCAGCGATTAATTTCGCGATGTCGAGACGGCTCTCAAACGCCGGATAGATCAGCCCCAGGCCTTCGAGCTTCTCCAGCGCGGCACGATATTCCGAAAGATGCTCGGACTGGCGGCGGACCGGCCGCTCCCAGGAAAGGCCGAGCCAATTGAGGTCTTCCTCGATCGCGGCTTCGAACTCGGGGCGGCAGCGCGTAGGATCAATGTCCTCGACGCGCAGCAGGAAGCGGCCGCCGGATTGTCGCGCCAGGTCGAAATTCAGCATCGCCGAAAAGGCGTGGCCGAGATGCAGATAGCCGTTCGGCGAGGGCGCGAACCGGAAAACGGGTGGCGGCATCAGACAGACCCCGTCATGCCCGGACTTGTCCGGGGCATCCGCGCCTTGCAAAAGGCGGGCCTGGAAAATTTGCCGAGCTAGTCATGAAGTGAGGCCATCGACGTCTCGCATGTTTCATATCTACAGTCTCGTTCCACCAAGACAAGAAGACGTGGATGGCCGGGACAAGCCCGGCCGTGACAAAGAACGGCAGCAATGACCCTTCATCTCAACAGCCAGGCCGATCTCGAACAGGCTATCCACGCGCTTCTGAAGCTCGATCCGCGCCTTCAGCCGGTCTTTGCGGTTGCCGGCATGCCTGCGCTGCGACGGCGCGAGCCCGGATTTGTCGGTCTTGCGCATATCGTCTGCGGCCAGCAGCTCTCGACTGCGAGCGCAGCGGCGATCTGGGCGCGGCTTTCCGCCGCTTTCGATCCGTTCGATCACGAGGCCGTGCGCCGGGCCCGCGCCGATCGTCTCGGCCGGCTCGGCCTGTCGGCGGCGAAAATCAAGACGCTGAAAAATCTCGCTCGCGAGATCGGAGCCGAACGCCTCAACCTCGATGTGCTCGCCGAAGAGGACGCCGATGCCGCGCATCACACGCTGGTCTCGCTGCACGGCATCGGTCCGTGGACGGCCGATGTCTACCTGTTGTTTTGCCTCGGCCACGGCGATGCCTGGCCTGCCGGCGATCTCGCCGTGCAGGAAGCCGTGAAGTTGGGCCTCGGATTAAAGACGCGGCCGACGGCCAAGGAAATGATTCCGCTCGCGGAACCCTGGCGGCCGATGCGCGGCGCCGCAGCGCATTTGTGGTGGTCGTACTACCGGGCGATCAAGAAGCGCGAGGGCGTGATCGGTGACGCCAGGAAACCGAACGCCGTTTCAAACAATGTCCCTGTTGCCAAACGTTCATAGCTGACTGCAAAGATCGCGGGCGATACGTCGAACGGAGGTCGCCGCCCATGAACGCCACCGACTTCATCGTTGCTCGCCACGATCTTCAGCAATGCAGGTTCATCAAGACGCGGCTGCCGGACCCAAGCGCTCTTGCCGAGGGAGCGCTGCTGGTCAAGGTCGCGCGCTTCGCCTTCACGGCCAACAACATCACTTACGCCACGCTCGGCGATCAGCTGAAATATTGGCAGCTGTTCCCGGCGCCGGAAGGTTTCGGCAACGTCCCGGTATGGGGATTTGGCGAGGTGGTCGTATCCAGCCATCCGGCGGTCGCGCCCGGCGAGCGGCTGTTCGGCTACTTCCCGATGTCGTCCCATCTCGTGATCGACGCGACCGATGTGACCAAACGCGGGCTGCGCGATGCGGCGCCGCATCGGCAAGGCGTCGCGCCGGTCTATAACGCGTACGCGCGAGTGACCGGCAACAAGGACTTCGAAGGCCTCGACGGCGATCACCAGGCGCTGCTGCGGCCACTATTCATGCTGTCGTTTTTGGTCGATGACTTTCTCCGCGAGCATCAATTTTTCGGCGCGCGGCGCGTGATCCTCTCCAGCGCCTCCAGCAAGACGGCGTTTGGTCTCGCGCATCTTCTGCATTCCAGCACTGAGCCGATACATGTGATCGGGTTGACGTCAGCCGGAAATGCCGAGTTCGTCCGCTCTCTCGGCTATTATCATGAGACCGTGCTCTACGATGATGTCGAGTCGCTGCCAAAAGACGTAACGGTCGCCTTCGTCGACATGGCCGGCAACAGTGGCTTGCGGGTGCGGTTACATCATCACTTCCGCGACGCCATGAAATATTCGGGCCAGATCGGACTGACGCATCGGAGCTTTTCACCCGATGAGCCGGAGCTTCCGGGCGCAAGGCCCGCCTGGTTCTTCGCTCCCGATCAGATTCGAAAGCGCGCCAAGGAATGGGGACCGGGCGGCATCGATCAGCGCTTTGGCGCCGCCTGGTCGGCTTTTGCGCCCGAGCTACCGCAACGGCTCACCGTGATCGAAAGCCGCGGGCCGGCGGCCGTCAAGCAGGTCTATCAGGACACGCTGCGCGGCCGCATTCCTCCGGCGCAGGGCCACATTCTTTCGATCGAGCCCTGAGCTGCTTTTGACCCGGCCGCAATAGGTATAGCCTCACACGCCAGGAAACGCCGCAACACGGCCGCACCGAGGCCACACCTATGCTTGATCGCACCGACGATATCGCCGCCACTGCCGCAAACTGGCTGGCACAATTCGAGCGGGCGCTGGAGTACCCCGCCGAACACGCGCTTCGGTCCCTGTTTCTCACCGAGAGCTACTGGCGCGACGTGCTGGCACTGAGCTGGAAACTGCAAACGCTCAACGGCGCAGAGGCTATCCTGAAAGAGCTTCCTGTCCTCGCAGCACAACGCGCACCTTGCCGTTTTGCGATCGATCCCGCGCGCGCATCTCCTCGCCGCGTCAGACGCGCCGGCACCGAGACGATCGAGGCGATCTTCAGGTTCGAAACGAACCAAGGCCGCGGCCACGGCATCATCAGGCTGCTTCCCGACGCGCGTGACGGCAACCGGCTCAAGGCATGGACGCTACTCACCGCGCTCGAAGAGCTGAAGGGGTTCGAGGAGACAGTCGGATCGGCGCGCCCGCGCGGCCAGTCTTATTCGCGCGATTTTCGCGGCCCCAACTGGCTCGACCAGCGTCAGGCCTCCGCCGCCTATGCCGACCGCGATCCGACCGTGCTGGTGGTCGGCGGCGGACAGGCCGGGCTTTCGATCGCGGCGCGGCTGAAACAGCTTTCCATCGATACGCTGATCGTCGATCGCGAAAGCCGCATCGGCGACAACTGGCGCAAGCGCTACCACGCGCTGACCCTGCATAATCAGGTGCAGGTCAATCACCTGCCCTACATGCCGTTCCCGCCGAACTGGCCGGTCTATATCCCGAAAGACAAGCTCGCCAACTGGTTCGAGTCCTACGTCGATGCCATGGAGCTGAACTTCTGGACTTCGACCAGCTTCGAACGCGGCGAATACGACTTCGGCAAAGCGCGCTGGTCCGTAGCCCTGCGGCGCGGCGATGGCACGGCGCGCACGCTGCATCCGCGCCACGTCGTGATGGCAACTGGCGTAAGCGGCATCGCAAATATTCCCGACATTCCGAGCCTGAAGAATTTTGCCGGCACTGTGCTGCATTCCAGCCGGTACGACGACGGCGAGAACTGGAAGGGCAGGAATGCCATCGTCATCGGCACCGGCAACAGCGGCCACGATATCGCCCAGGACCTCTATTCGAGCGGCGCTGATGTCACGCTGGTTCAGCGCAGCCCGACCCTGATCACCAATATCGAACCATCGGCGCAATTGGCTTACGCGACCTATAACGAAGGCACGCTGGAGGACAACGACCTGATCGCGACCTCGATGCCGCTGCGGCTGGCGCGAAAGACCCATCAGATGATCACCGCGCAGTCCAAGGAGTTCGACAAGGACCTGCTCGAGGGCCTGAAAGCCATCGGATTCAAGCTCGACTATGGCGAGGACGACACCGGCTGGCAGTTCAAATATCTCACCCGCGGCGGCGGCTACTACTTCAACGTCGGCTGCTCGGATTTGCTGGCGCAGCGCGAAATCGCGCTTCGGCAGTTCGCCGACATCGAATCCTTCGTCGCCGAGGGCGCACGGATGAGAGATGGACAGACGCTTGCCGCCGATCTGATCGTGCTGGCGACCGGATACAAGCCGCAGGAGGCCCTCGTCACGCAACTGTTCGGCAACGAGATCGCTACGCGCGTCGGGCCGATCTGGGGTTTTGGCGACGGCCAGGAATTACGCAACATGTATACCCGCACCGCTCAGGACGGCCTCTGGTTCATCGCGGGCAGCCTGGCGCAATGCCGCATCAATTCGAAGTTCCTCGCTTTGCAGATCAAGGCCCTCGAGGAAGGGCTGCTCTAGCTGTCATTCCGCGCCGCCTCGATGAGGCAAACCGAAAACGACGAAAGAAAAAGAATGGGAGAAAAACAAATGCCAGCCATCCTCGGCTCGGGTGAATATCGCTATCGCGTGGTTGAGAACTGGGCAAAGCTGCCGGACGGATGGTCGCTCACCGACGTCGCATCCGTTGCGGTCGACAGCAAGGACCGCGTCTACGTTTTCAATCGGGGCGCGCACCCGATGATCGTGTTCGATCGCGAGGGCAATTTCATCACAAGCTGGGGCGAAGGTCTTTTCCATCGCGCGCATGGACTGCACATCGATGCCAACGACCACATCTACTGCACTGATGACGGCGACCACACCGTGCGCAAGTGTACCACCGACGGCAAGGTGCTGCTGACCATCGGCATCCCGGAAAAGCCCGCGCCGTTCATGAGCGGCGAGCCGTTCCATCGCTGCACCCATACGGCGCTGTCGCCCAAAGGCGATATCTATGTGTCGGATGGCTACGGCAATGCCCGCGTGCACAAATACACGCCCGATGGCAAGCTGATCAAAAGCTGGGGCGAACCGGGCAGCGATCCCGGCCAGTTCAACATCGTCCATAACATTTCGACCGATGCCGATGGCTGGGTCTACGTCGCTGACCGCGAAAACCATCGCGTGCAGGTGTTCGACGGCAGCGGCAAATACGAGGCGCAGTGGAATAACCTGCACCGGCCGTGCGCCCTGCACTGTTGCGGCGGCAAGTCGCCCAATTTCATCATCGGCGAATTGGGGCCGGGCATGCCGGTCAACCTGCGGGTGCCCAATCTCGGCCCTCGCCTGACCATCGTCGACGCCAAAGGTCAGCGCATCGCGCGGCTCGGCGGCGAGCAGGGTCCAGGCCTTGACGCCGGCAAGTTTCTCGCGCCTCACGGGTTGGCGCTGGATACAAGAGGCGACATCTACGTCGGCGAGGTCGGCGTCACCAACTGGAAGACCAGCTTTGGCGATGCGCCGATGCCGGCGGAGGTCGGCCGGGCACGCTGCCTGCAGAAACTGGAGAAGGTCCGGTAGGCAAACGTCGCAAGGCCCGCTCCGTCAATCGGCCTTCAGGTTCGACGCCCTGATCACCGGCCACCAGCGCTCCGTCTCGGCCTTCTGAAAGGCCCGCAGCGCCTGCGGCGACTGCTGCTCGTGCGGCGAGATCTCGATGCCGAGATCGTCGAGCCGTTGCTTGACGGAAGGATCAGCCAGCACGTCACGCAAGGTGGCGTTCAGCTTCTCGACGATGTCGTTCGGCGTGTCCTTGGGCGCCCAGAGCCCGTACCAGAGCGAAGCTGTAAAGCCGGACAAGCCTGCTTCTTCGACGGTCGGAATATTCGGCGAGGCTGGCAAGCGCGCCTTGCCGGTGACCGCGATCGGCTTGATGCTGCCGGCTGCGATCAGCGACCTGAAATTCGACGACGGCTCCATCATGAAGTCGATCTGTCCGGCGAGCAGGTCCTGCATCGCCGGCGCGTTGCCGCGATAGGGCACGAACTGAAACCTCGTTCCGGTTTCCTTCTGAAACGCGATGCCGGCGAGATGGCCGGCGGCGCCGACGCCGGCGATGCCGACCGAGGCCTTATCCGGATTTGTCTTCAGATACGCAATCAATCCCTTCAGATCATCGGCCGGAAAATCCTTGCGGGCCGCGAGCAAAAGCGGCTCACTGCCAAGATAGATGACAGGCTGGAGATCCTTGAGGAGATCGAACGGCAGCGTGTAGAGGCCGCCGGTCAGCATATGCGTGGTCGAGGTGCCGATCGAAAGCGTGTAGCCGTCGGGGCCGGCGCGAACCGCGCGGGCGACGCCGATCGTTCCGGCCGCACCGCCGACATTCTCGATGATGATCGGCTGCCCGAGAATTTCCCGCATCTTCTCGGCGAGGAATCGCGCCAGCGTGTCGGTGGCGCCACCGGCCGGAAACGGCACGATCATGGTGATGGGTCGGACCGGATAGGGCTGCGCGGAAGCCGCTGCCGAGCCGAGAACGGCGAGGGCAACGACCAGCGATGCAAGCCATCGGTCGATCCGCGGTTCATGCATCGCCTATCACCTCGCGCCGCCGCCGTTCGGACTCTTCGGCATAGCGCCGCATCGCATGCGCTTCGGTCAGGATACCGATCGGCCGCTGATCGCCGCTTTCGACGACGGTCAAAGACTCGGCCTCGGTGATGTCGAAAGCGGCGATCGCTTCGCGGATATTCATGCCGGGATGCAGCACCACGCGCGGATAATGCAGGATGCTGCTCAGCGGCTTCTTGAGGTCGATATCGGCAGCGTGCGCGTCGGAGACAAACACCATGCCCGCGTAGTGACCGGCGTCGTCGACCGCGACCACCTGCGTCTTCGATCCCGGCGGATACTTGGTGCGAAACTCCAATATCGGCGTCGCCGCATTCACGGTCAGCACATCGGGGCGCATCAGCCGCCGTACGGTGAGGTCGCGGATCCATCCGACATCGGCCGCGCTGCGAATGGTCTCGCCGCGCAAGTGCAGCCGCCAGGTCGCGAAGGAATAACCGAACAGCTCGCGCGTGATCTGGGTCGAGATGATGACCGCGACCAGCACGGCCGTGGTGAGCCAAAGGTCGCCGGTCGATTCGAGCGCAATGAACGACATCGTCAGCGGCCCGCCGATGACGGAAGCCGACAGCGCGCTCATGCCGATGATGGCGTAGATATTGGACTCAAGCCCCATGCCGGGAAATATCCCGTCGAAGGCTTCGGCGAAAAGGCGGCCGCCCATCGCGCCGAGAAAAAGCGTGGCGAAAAACAAACCGCCACGAAAGCCGGCCCCGAGCGAGATCACAGAGGCGGTCGTCTTCAGCACGAAGACCATGCCGATGAAGGCGAGCGGCATGGTCACGATGCCGTTGAAGTGGAGAGCGCCGTGGCCCGACGAGAGCACTTGCGGCGTCTGCAGCGCCAACATCCCGACCACGAGCCCGCCCAGCGCCGGGCGCAGCGGCGGCCACGCCACGATCCTCGCCAGCAGCGTTTCGCAAAGCCCGGCGCCGCGCATGATCGCAATGCCGAACAATGCGGCGAAAATGCCAAGCAGCGCGGCCACCGCCAGGTCGCGCCCGAGCACGATGCCGACCACCGGCCCGGCGGCGATGCCCAGCGACAGCGGCGCAAAGGCGTGCGCCACAAAGTAGCCGACGACGGAAGCGACCCCGACCGGCGTCAGGCTTGCCGGCGTATAGCCGCCGATCACAAGTTCGAAAGCATAGAAGGCGCCCGCCAGCGGCGCACCGAAAGCTCCCGCGATCGCTGCAGCCGTGCCGCATCCCACCATCAGCCGCTGGTCGGCACGCCGCAGATGAAACCCGCGGCCGATCGAGGCGGCGAGCCCGCTGGAAAGCTGGGTATATCCCGCCTCAAGGCCGACGGAAGCGCCGACCCCGCTGGACCAAATCGTTTGCAGCGCCACGATGACGCTGCCGCGAAACGACATGCGGCCGCCATGCAGGGCATTGGCTTCGATCGGGTCGATTTCGCGCGCCGGCCGAACGCGTGCCAGCAACAGAAACGCCAAGCCCAGAAGGAACCCGCCGAGGCTTGGAACCAGCAGGGCGCGCGTCGGATCGATCGCGACCTGGCTTGAAAGGCGGTCACCGGGATTAAGGTTGAAGAGCGCGACATGGAGCAAATCCACCGCCGCGCTCATCGCCGCCACCACGAGCCCGCCAATCGCGCCGACCAATGCGGCCAGAATCACCAGGCTGGTTTCGTGGGCCCTGACGAAGGCCCGCAGCCGCCGCGGCGCCTCGAGATAGGGGGACTTGGTGTTCATATTTGGCGTGTCCATCCAGCTTCTTTCAGTGACTTATCGTGGCCCTGGCGGCACCTTCGCAATCCAGCCACAAATAAGACCGGGGTAGACAACCCTCTCTATCCTCTTCACAATCCCGTCACGCTGCATGTAGTATGTCAATGCATGCTGCTTCGCAGCTATATGGAGGCCGGGAGCGTTACTTGAACGCACATGTCTCACAAGGCGGTTGGCCGGTGTTAGTGCTGAACGCGGATTTCCGGCCGCTGAGTTACTATCCGCTCTCGCTGTGGTCGTGGCAGGACGCGATCAAGGCGGTGTTTCTCGACCGCGTCAACATCGTTGAGCATTATGACCGGGCCGTTCGCAGCCCGACATTCGAGATCCAGTTGCCCAGCGTGGTGTCGCTGAAGTCTTTCGTCAAACCGACCACCCACCCTGCCTTCACCCGATTCAACGTCTTCCTGCGCGATCGTTTCGCCTGCCAGTATTGTCTGTCAGGAGATGATCTCACCTTCGATCACATTATTCCGCGCAGCAAAGGCGGCCAGACCACCTGGGAAAACGTGGTGGCGGCGTGCTCGCCGTGCAATCTGAAGAAGGGCAATCTGACGCCGCAGCAGGCGCGGATGTTTCCCAAACAGCAGCCGTTCGCACCGACCGTGCACCAGCTTCACCGCAATGGACGGCTGTTTCCGCCGAACTATCTGCATGAAAGCTGGCTCGACTATCTCTATTGGGACACCGAGCTCGATCCATAGCGGCTCAGCGCCAGCGTCGAAATCCTGGCTAGCTCGAGGATGGACGGCTGGACCTAGCCCTGCGCGAGCGCGGCGGCCCGGGCCAGCGGCACCGGCGCCTCGTCGAGCAGCAAGTCGATCGCCTCGTCCTCCCAGCGCTGCGCATCGAATCCGGCCGGCGGGCGGTCGGCCAGCCGATGCTCCAGGACAAAACGCGACAGCACGAGGCGGCGCGCATCGCCGCCGGCTTTTCCAAGCCGCGCGCCCTCCGTGGCCAGCAGAGTTGCCGTGGTCGCATGATAGAGCTTACCGGTGGCAAGACGGCAGAAGCGCTCATTCTCGGGAGCGGCGGCGACCTGTTCGGCGAAACTTGTCGCCTCGGTCACCGCGCTGGACAGGCGCGTGCGGAATTGCCCCGGCAGTCCGGGGGCGCTTTCCAGAAGCTGTCCCGCGGCTTCGTTCAATTCTTTTTGGGCGCCGGCCTTGCCCACGGCGCGCTGGACCGCATCGAGCGCGTTGATGTTGCTCGTCCCCTCCCAAAGCAAGCCGAGATGGGCATCGCGGACCAGTCTGGCGTTCGGCCAGTCCTCGATATAGCCGTTGCCGCCACGCGCCTCCATGGCGCCGGTGGCAACCGTGACGTTGTCGCGGCAGGCGCGATACTTCGCGATCGGCGTCAACAGCCTCAGCACCTTCTCATCGGCCGTGGCCGCATAGAGCAGCGCCGATAGAGCCTGTTCGGTCGGCACCATCAGCTTCAAGAGCTGGCGGCGCATCAGCGGATGATCGATCACGGCGCGCCCGAAGGCATTACGATGGCGGGAGGCGACCAACGCCTCGTTCAGGCAGCGCCGCATCATGCCGGCGGCACGGGCAAGATGCGAGACGCGGCTGGAATTGACCATGACCAGCATGTGCTTGAGGCCCTGGTCCAACTGACCGAGCTGATAGGCAAGTGCTCCTTCGAATGCGATCTCTCCGCTTGCCATGGTGCGGCTGCCGAGCTTGTCCTTGAGTCTGAGGATTCTGTACGCGTTCCGCGCTCCGTCGGGGAGAACCTTCGGCATCAGAAACAGGCCGAGCCCGCGCCCTCCGGCCGGCGCCCCTTCGGGTCTTGCCAACAGCACCGCGAGTTCGGCATCCGCGTTCGAGCAGAACCACTTCTCGCCATAGAGCCGCCAGGCATCGCCGTCGCGGACTGCGGTGAGCTCCGCCGCACCGACGTCCGAGCCGCCGGCCTTCTCGGTCATGAATTGCGCGCACTTGAACAGGGTCTGCGTGTCCTGGCTCCACATCCGATCCAGATAGCGGTTGCGCAGCGCCTCGCTGCCAAAACGGCGAACCAGCTCCGAGGAACTGTCGGTCAGGTTGACCGGACACAGCAGCCCGAATTCGGCCTGCGCAAACATGTAGTGGAAAACGTATTTGGCGATCGGTGCCATCGGCGACGGCCAACCGAGGACGCCGGCGCGGTGAGACATCGCGTGCATGCCGAACCGGCCGAACGCGATCTCTTCCATCTCCCGATAGGCGGGGTGGTATTCGACCCATTCCTCGTCCCGGCCGTAGCCATCCCGCGCATGCAACACCGGTCCGTGCCGCTCGGCCTGTTCTGACAGATCGTGAAGCCGGCCGCCCGCGAGCTCGCCGAGTTCGTTCAGATGCGGCTTAAGGTGGGTGAGCAGCGCATCGTCCATGTAGAGCGGCAGGATGTCGCGCAGGCCGCCGTCGATCGCATAGAAGTTGGCTCCCCGGCAGGTGGGCGCGAGGGCGGCGGATCGCCGGGCAGCCGCATCACGGCCGGTCAGCGCGGTGTGGATGGTCATGCGTTTCCTCCGACGTCGTTGGTGACGGCTTGACCAGAGGCCTATGACTTGACATCGGCCGCGGCAAACGACTTCTTGGGCAGGTGACTTGAGTTTAAGTCAACACTCGACCGGCGCCTGGATCTCCCGGAAGAGCCGTGTCCAGTGCGCAAAGGGATCACGCAAAATGCCGACGCGACGCCTTCCGCCCTTGCACGCGGTCCGCGCGTTCGAAGCGGCTGCCCGGCATCTGTCGATTACCCGCGCCGCCGAGGAATTGAATGTCACGGTTGGCGCCGTGAGCAGGCACGTCCGCGCGCTTGAGGATCGGATGGGGACCGTGCTGTTTCTTCGCGGCCCGCGCGGCCTTGCCCTCACCTCGGCCGGCCGGACATTCGCCGAATCCGCCCGTGAAGCACTCGACCGTATCGCCGCTGCCGCGGAGGGCGTTCGCTTGCGACGCTTCAGGCGTTTGTCGATCGGCGCCTATGGCTTTTTCGCTTCGCGCTTTCTGATGCCAATCTGGAGTGGGCTCCGGCGCGCACTTCCGGACCTCGAGATCGATCTTCATACCAGTTCCAATCCGGTGGATCTTCTTGCCAGCCGGTTCGATGCCGTCATTGCCGTTTCCGACGCGCAGCCGCGACCGGGGCTGGTCAGGATTCCGCTGATGCCGATCTCCACCGTCCCGGTATGCGCACCCGGCTTGATAAAGAGAGGTCCGCTCGATTTCGCCGCCGTACCGCTTCTGCATGCCCGCCCGCGGCCCGACGATTGGCGGCGGTGGCTGGACCATGCCGGGCTCGCCAACGTACCCGTGCAGGGCGGCAGCAGCTTCGAGAGCCTCAGCCTGGCGATCGAAGCCGCGGCAGCCGGACTAGGCGTCGCGATCACGATCGATGGGTTGCTCGCACCCGATCTTGCCAGCGGCGCGGTGGTGAAAGCGCACCCGGCGGTGCGCCCGACCCGGCGCTCGTTCGTGCTCGAATATGAACAGCGCCTGGCGGAAGATCCGGCGGTCGCGGCCTTCTCGGCATGGATTTGCGATCCGGCACGCCGCGATCAGCTGCCGCGCGGACTGCAACCGAATGGTGCGCGACGCCAAGGTGCGAACCGATAGGCGTGAAACGATAAATGTTCAGAAACCTCAAAATCAATTCGACGCGAGTGACGGCGCCGCATTGATTTTTTCCGAGGTTATTTTTCCGTTTCGAGCGGAGCGCTGCGACCGGCGATCCCGCTGCGCAAGGCCTTTTCCGAAGAAAATTTGCGGCCTAAGATTGCAATGTGCAGAATCGAAATCGCCGTCAGGCTTTCGGTTGCCGTTTGGGAGATTCTCCATGCCCGCCCTGACTGAATGGAAGGTGCCACCGGCGAACCAGCCTCGCGCAAGCGACTATGGCTTCGACCTCGACCGGGCGCTCGCCTCGGTGGTTGGCCTGCATTCGATCATTCCATCCGACGCGTTCACCGCCGATACGCTCGGGACCGAGCGCGCCGGCAATGGCGTCATCATCGATGACGGCCTTGTGCTGACGATCGGTTATCTCATCACCGAGGCCGAAGCAGTCTGGCTGCATTTGGGCGACGGGCGCGTCGTCCAAGGCCACGCGCTCGGTGTCGATGCGGTGACCGGTTTCGGGCTGGTGCAGGCACTCGGGCATCTCGGTCTGGATCCGCTGCCAATCGGTTCATCCGCGGCCGTATCCGTCGGTGACCGCGTGGTGCTCGGCGGCGTCGGCGGACGCACGCGCTCGGTGGCAAGCCAGATCGCCGCCAAGCAGGAGTTCGCCGGTTATTGGGAATACATGCTGGACGAGGCGTTCTTCACGCACCCCGCTCACCCGAACTGGGGCGGTACCGGCCTGATCTCCGATCGCGGCGAGCTGATCGGCATCGGCTCGCTTCAGCTTGAGCGCGAACGCGAGAACAAAGCCGAGCATATCAACATGGTCGTGCCGATCGATTTGTTGAAACCGGTGCTGGACGACCTGCGCAGGTTCGGTCGCGTCAACAAGCCGGCGCGGCCCTGGCTCGGGATGTATACGACGGAGATCGACAATCGCGTTGTCATCGTCGGCGTATCGGCCAAGGGCCCCGCAGCCCGCGCCGAACTCAAGGCCGGCGATGTCATTCTTGCCATCAACGGCGACAAGATCACCTCGCAAGCGGGCTTCTATCGCAAGCTCTGGTCATTGGGATCGGCCGGCGTCGATGTGCCGCTCACCGTTCATCATGAGGGCGTCACCTTTGATGTCGTACTGGCCTCGACCGACCGCGCGCGGCTCTTGAAGGCGCCGCGCCTGCACTGACGGGCGTTCGCGCAGATGCTTCGTCGAAATGCGATGAACATCGGAAAGTCAGACTAGACCGCCACGCACTGGCGTTCCTGCGAGCGCCACGAGGCCACCTCCGCAAGCTCGGCCTCGGGTCGCTTTGCTACCGTTTCAAGCCGTCCGAGGTAGATCTTGCCGCTGTCGCCATCGACGGTGAGCCAATCGCCCTCCAGAACCGTCGTTCCATCAAATTGCGCGCGGCCGATCGCACCGTCGATCGATAGCTTGCTGCATCCGACGATGCAGGGCTTTCCAAGCTGACGCGCGACGAGCGCGGCGTGAGAGGTCCGCGCCCCTACGCTCGTCACGACGCCCGCGGCCAGCGCAAACCCCTCGACATCGGCGGTGCTGGTGTCGGGACGCACCAGAATGACAGGGTCGCCCGAGCTTGAAAGGCGCCGGGCGCTCTCTGTCGAGAACACCGCCCGGCCGCTCGCAATTCCGCCCGAAGCGGCGATCCCTGTCACAACCGGCGTGCCGGCCGAGACCAGGGAGATCTCGACAACTGTCGTCGGATCAATTCCGTCAAGCCGTTCCAGCGCTTGGCATGGCGATATCAGTCCCTCATGCACGAGGTCGACAGCGATGCGCAGCGCGGCGCGCGGCGTCCGCTTGGCCGGGCGCGTCTGCAAGGTCCACAGCTTGTTGTCCTCGATCGTGAACTCGACATCCTGAACGTCGCCGAACTCCCGTTCGAGCTTGTCCAGAATATCGCGCAGTTCAGTCGCCTGCTGTGGCAACGTTGAATCCATCGCGTCCTCGGTGCCTGGCGTTCGCCGCCCCGAAACGACATCTTCGCCCTGGGCATCGAGCACGAAATCGATGACCGGCTGTCGCAATCCGGTTGAGGGATCGCGCGAAAACGCAACACCCGAGCCGGACGAAAGCCCGCCATTGCCGAAAACCATCGCTTGCACCGTCACCGCGGTACCCTGCAAGTGGTCGAGCCCCTGAAGGCGACGATAGGATTGCGCGCGTTCGCTCATCCACGAGCGATAAACCGCTCCCACCGCGCCCTCAAGCTGCCCGGCGGCGTCCTCGAGCCAGTCTGAGTCGTAGCGCTCCGCAATCAAGGCCTGCTCATTTGCGGCCAGCCGTTCGAGCGCCTCGCTGTCCAGTTCGTAATCGCCACCGACCCCTTCGCTCAGAACCAATTCGGCCAGCCGGTGCGCAAACACTGACGGGTCGAACCCCAACACCGTCTCGGCATAGCTTTGCAGAAACCTGCGACGGCAATCCCATGCCAGGCGCGGCCGGCCAGTGGTGCGGATCAGGCCCTGCACGGCGCCCAGCGTGCAGCCGACGTCAAGCACCGTATCCAGCATGCCCGGCATCGAGCGCGCCGCGCCGGATCGCACCGACAGCAAGAGCGGCCGCCGATCATCGCCGAACCGCTTTCCTGTCGCCTGCTCCAGAAACGCAATTCCCACCTTCAATCCGTCGCGCAGGTCACGGTCGGCATCCTGCCTCGACAGCATGGCAGCGCAATGGGCAATCGGCAGCACGAACGCCGGTGGCACTGGCAGGCCGAGCGCCGCCATGCGTGCCAGGTTGGCGGCTTTAGCCCCGATCTCTTCCGCCGAATAGGTTCTGCCCGACGAGCTTCCGATACAAACGATCTCCATCCTTCAACTCCTGCGAACGTGATTTACCGCCTGCGGCCTGTCACGCCGACAAATCGGCCATAATGTGCCGTCGCAACAGGTGCGCCACGCTGGCCAGCCGGTCGGTGGCGCGCTCGATGGCGCGGGCAAGTTCAATAGCGCAAAGCGAGGTCGAAACATCGAAATGACCCGCGAATACCAGCGTCGTAATCTCGCGCTCGCACCGGTCAGCCGCGTGTTCGGCATCGACGATGCGGGCGATTGCATTCAGTGCGTCCTCGGTGTCCAAGCGCAGGCCATTTGGCACGTTGATCGCTGCGGCGAGGCCCGATGCGGCCGCCTCGGTTGCGCTGATCGCAACCGCGCACAATTCAGCGAGCGCCGAAAGCAGCCGTAAGTCCATGCCCGCCGCCGCAAGGGAAGCGACAAAGGCCGCCTGCTCCAGTTCATCGATGGCGTCCTCGACGCGGTCGATGAGTTGCTCGATGATCGATCCCGCGGCGAGACGGATCGCCTCCTTGCGCGCGTCGGCCGCGATACGATCGGCTTTGCGCTCGATCAGCCCTGCCCGCGCGCTGAGGCGTTCGCCGTCGGTGCTCTGGCCGGCTCGCATCGCTGCAACGTGACCGGCGACGGCCGCGATGATGTCATGCGCCAGTCCCACCTGCCGCAGCACGCTGCCGAGCAAAGTGCTGTCGACGCGTTCCAGGTGCCGTATCAGATCCGCCTCGATCTGATCGCGGACCAGCCTTACAGAACGGCCGCCGCTCAATGCTTCGGTCGATATTCGCATCGCCGACTGGATGAAGTCGGCCGCGGCGCAACGGCCGAGCACCTGATCCAGCCTTTCGCCAAAGCGAATCCGCGATGGCGCGGCGTTACGGACAGCCGCGCCGATCAAATCGTTGCCGCCGAGTTCGAGAAGAGCCCGATGCCCGATGCGCCGTCTGGCGCCCCAATCGAGAATTCGTATGGCATCTTCCTTGGCGACCCAGTTACGCAACAATTTGCGCGCCTTGTTCCAGTCGATCAGGAAGACCAGCGCCGCGCCAAGCGCGGTCAGGAAAGCGTCGCGATCGCCGCGGCTGCCCGCCTGCAACTCGCCGGTGACCAGATAGAAGGCGGCGTCTTCGCCGAGGGAAGTCGAGTGGCGGTCCAATCCACTCCACTCCACATCGAATTCATCGAACAGCGCAATGAAGAATTTGGCGCGCGGCCGATGCACGTCCGTGTAAGTCACGCTGACGGAATTGCCGCTGACTGCGACAACCACCACATGCGCATCGGTCTCGCCAATGTCGTTTTGGATCAGGAGCCGCCCGTTCGAACGGTTTGCCGTGGTATCGAGACCTGGATGATTGAATTTCAGTCCACGCGTCGCGTTCAATCCCTTCATGAAACTTTCGACAGCGTCCCTGTCCTCCGTCTGCAAACCAAACGTATGAGCACCGCTTACGATTTCCTCCGAGCACAACGCCGCCAATCGGTTTATCGCCTTGTGCAGGTCCATCACCAGACGATGCAGGCTGTCGGCGCCGCCTTGGGTGATGGCCGTTAATTGCGCGACGCGTGCGATTTCAATTTCGTCGGCGGCCTCAAGCAGGCCTGCGGCGCGGATCGCGGCGAGCCGCGCAGCAAGAGGTTCGCTTTCAGCCGGCTCTCCGGCCTTGACGGCATCAAGCATCGCAGCGATGTCGCCCGTGATCTCCTCGATCAGCTTGGCCAGGTTCGGCGCGGTCATCCGGCTGCCGCCGACAAGATGAGCCCCTCCGATCAGCGTTGCGAGAGCGGCGGGCGAAATTCCGGCCGCCCGGCTTTCGGCGTTCAGTTCGACGGGCGGGCGTCCCGGCTCCTGAGCGCGACGTAGCGCGGCCTGTAGCGCGCTCATGCGCACCTTGATGCGATTATTGGCGGCTAGCCCCTCCGCGAGGAGGGCGGGCAACAGGATATCGGTCTGCCCGAGTTCGCTGATGATCTGAGTTTTCATGGCGTCACCCCAATAAGAGTAACGCCCTTTTCGCGTGCGCCCGGGCGCAGTTCATTGCGCTAGATCATTCATCTAATTGTCATATATCCGCCCGGCACGGCTTCTCCTGCGCTAGCAAGATAAGCAGCACATCTTCGCTCCCGTAGGCGGGACAAGAGGAGTACGTTGGGCGGATAGGAACTAGTAACAGCGCGCAGCCGAAATCGTGTGCAGGCGCAAGTCCCCGAGCACATGCGCCACGAAGGCGCGGCTGAAGATTTTTGCGAACGCGTCGTCGCGAATGCTCAAGCCTCCGGTAAAGGCGCCGAAGGCCGGCATCACCATGCGCTCGCCGTCGCTTGCAAAACAGCGCCGCTCAAGCCATCGCGCCCGCGTCGCGACCCGCGCCTTGGGGTGAAGATGTCCGGCGATTTCGCCGAAGGCGCCGGTCGGCTCGTGGCGAAATACGATCGGACCGATCGCGACTTCGGTCGCGACGGTACCACCGAGATCGGACGGCAGGGCGGGATCGTGGTTGCCCGAGATCCAGATCCAGTCGCGCCGCGCCTGCAAGGCCGCGAGCGCCTCGCGGTCCGGCGCCGACAACCGCCGATGGGCGGTGCGATCATGAAAGCTGTCGCCCAGCGCGATCACGATCTTGGGGTCGTGGCGCGCGACGGCGGATGCGAGTCGGCCAAGCGTTGCCACCGTGTCGTAGGGCGGCAGCAGCACGCCGCGCGCGGCAAAGCTCGAACCTTTTTCAAGGTGCAGATCGGAGACGACCAGCAGGCTTTGCTCTTTCCAGAACAACGCGCCGGAAATATCGGCCAGCAACGTCACGCCGGCGATTTCGATGCTGGCGGTCGGCGCCGGCGCGCTTTCGTCTTCCAGAAATTCCCCGCCCGCGTTCATATTTATCCCGTCGCCTCTTTAACCAATTCCTCGGCGGCTTCCGCCAAGAGTTCATCAGACGCCTCGCCATAGACTGCTTCGCGCCCGATTTCCAGCATCACCGGCACCGCCAGCGGCGAAACGCGGTCGAGTTCCCTGTGGATGATTCGCCCCTTGATTCGCGTCAGCATATCACTCAAACGGCGCAGATCGAGCAGGCCGGCTGCTGCATCGGCGCGCGCGGCACGCAGCAGCACGTGGTCCGCCTGGTGTTTGCGCAAAACATCGTAGATCAGATCAGTCGAGAACAAGACTTGACGGCGGGTCTTCTCCTCGTCGGTGAAGCGCCGCGCGATCAGGCCGGAAATCAGCGCGCAGGTGCGGAAGGTGCGTTTCATCAGCGCGGATTCGGCAAGCCACGCCTCGAGATCATCGCCCAGCATGTCCGGGTCGAACAGCGCATTGAGATCGAGCCGGCCCTGGCGGATCATCATTGAGGCGTCGCCGAGCCCCCAGATCGCCAGCGCATATTCATTGGCGACGAAGCCAAGCGGCCGGCCGCGTACGCGCTCGAGCCGACGCGTCAACAGCATACCGAGGGTCTGGTGCGCAAGCCGTCCTTCGAAGGGATAGCAGACCAGATAATGCTTGTTGCCGCGCGGGAACGTCTCGACCACCAATTCGCGCGTATCCGGCACGCGCGAGAAATGCGCCTGCAACGACAACCAGTCGCGCACCTGTTCCGGCAAGCCTTTCCAGGCACGCTTGTCGGCCAGCAGCTTTCGCACCCGTTCGGCCAGATAGGTCGAGAGCGGAAACTTGCCCCCCATGTAGGACGGCACCTTCGGATCGGCGTCGTTGGCGCGCGAGACGTAGACCTGATCCTCGGCGAGGTGCTCGTAGCGCACGACCTCGCCGCCAAACACGAAAGTATCGCCGAGCGAAAGCCCTTCGATGAAATATTCCTCGATTTCGCCCAGCATACGGCCGCCGCGCGCTATTGCGCCGGTCGACCCCGCACCGCCGGCGCGCGAACGAACCAGGCGCACTTTCAGCATCGCCTCTTCGACGATGGTGCCGACGTTGAGGCGATAGCTCTGCCGCACCTTCGGATTGGCGACGCGCCAGCGACCGGATTTATCCTGCTTGATGCGCGCGAAGCGCTCGTAGGTTTTCAACGCATAGCCGCCGGTGGCGACGAAATCGACCACGTCGTCGAAATCGACGCGGCTTAGCTCGCTGTAGGGCGCCGCCGTGCGCACCTCGGCATAGAGTTCGTCGGACAGAAACGGCGTGCCGCAGGCGCATCCGAGCACGTGCTGTGCCAGCACGTCGAGCGCGCCGGTGCGCAGCGGCGGCGTATCCTGGGCATTCTCGGCCACCGCATCGATCGCGACGGCGCATTCCAGCACCTCGAACCGGTTGGCGGGCACCAGCACCGCGCGCGAGGCCACATCAAGACGATGATTGGCGCGGCCGATCCGTTGCATCAGACGCGAGGCGCCCTTGGGCGCGCCGACATTGATGACGAGGTCAACGTCGCCCCAGTCGACACCGAGATCGAGCGAGGAGGTGCAGACCACGCCACGCAGCTTGCCGGCCGACATCGCGTCTTCGACCTTGCGGCGCTGCGCGACATCGAGCGAGCCATGATGCAGCGCGATCGCAAGCCCGTCGTCGTTCATCCGCCAGAGGTCCTGAAACAGCATCTCGGCCTGGCTACGCGTGTTGACGAAGACGAGCGTGGTCTCGTTGCGCTTGATGAGGTCGTAGATCTCGCCGAGCGCATGGCGGGCGGTGTGCCCGGCCCAGGGCAGACGCTCGCGCGTATCCAGCATCGCGACTTCGGGCGCAGCCGCGCCGCCGGCAACGACAATATCGGCCGATTGGCGCGCGCCATCTTGCTGCGGCACCAGAAATCGCGACAGCTGCTCCGGCTCGGCGACAGTAGCCGAGAGCCCAATGGCGCGGATCTGCGGCGCGAGCTTCCACAGGCGTGCCAGGCCCAGCGACAACAGGTCGCCGCGTTTGGAAGTTACCAGTGCATGCAATTCGTCGAGCACGATCCGCCGAAGCGAGGAAAACAGAAACGGCGCATCGTCGGATGCCAACAGGAGCGCAAGCTGCTCCGGTGTCGTGAGCAAGATATCCGGCGGATATCGCCGCTGCCGCTGCCGCCGCGACACCGGCGTGTCGCCGGTGCGGGTCTCGACCTTGATCGGAAGCGCCATCTCGGCGATCGGCGTCTCCAGATTGCGCGCGATGTCGACCGCAAGCGCTTTGAGCGGCGAGATATAGAGCGTGTGGAGGCCACGGCTGCGTTTCACGCTGCGCCCGGTCGCGGCAAAAGTTCCACCGGCTGAAAGCTCGACCAGCGTCGGCAAAAATCCCGCCAGCGTCTTGCCCGCACCGGTCGGCGCGATCAAAAGCGCGGAGCGGTCTTGGCGCGCCTTTGCCAGCAGGTCCAGCTGATGGGTCCGCGGCGACCACCCGCGCGCTCCGAACCAGCGCAGGAAATTCTCAGGTAGCAGCGCGTGCGTAAACAGATCTGGTTGCGTTGCGCTCACCACTATGGCGTCACGACTTGGCCGCAACGACGACGAGGCCGGGCACGGGCACGTTGCTTTCGGTGCGGAACGATTGCTCCTCCAGCTGCGACAGCTTCAAGCCTGCCGTCGCGAGCGAGTCGCGGACATATTGCGGGCTATGGGCGTAGCGCAGACCCTCGCCGATAACGACACCGTCGCCCGGATTGCGTTCCAGCGTGAAGGCGAGCAAGCCGCCGGCAGCGAGCACGCGACGAATCTCCGTTAGCACCGGAACGAGATCGGCGACATAGACCATTGCGTCCGCCGCAAGCACCAGATCGGCGCAGCCATCCGCTCTCGCCCGCAAACCCTCCAGCATGTCGTTGACCTCGAGCTCGGCATAGAGCCCGGTCGCCTTCGCCTTTTCGATCATGCGTGGGGACAGATCGATGCCGGTCAAATGATCGACCTCCTTGGCGAAGGCCGATGCCGCGAGCCCGGTCCCACACCCCAGATCGATCGCGCGCTTGAAGAAGGCCGGCTTCTTCACCGCGTGCCGCGCAGCCAGCACCGCTTTGAACAACACCGAAGGTCCGCGATAGCCAAGGTCCTCGATCAAAGCGCGATCGAACCGGGGCGCGTATTGATCGAACAGCGTGCGCACATAGGCGGGTGGCATCGCCGACAGGGCTTCCGCCCCCAGCCGCATCAATTTCAGGCTCGCGCCGTGCGGATCCTGGCTATCGGCATCACGCGCGCTCTTGAAGGCCGCAATCGCCGCGTCGTGCTCGCCAAGCTGCTGACGGATTTCGCCGAGCGTGAACCAGGCGGAGACGAAGTTCGGCGCCAGTTCGATCGCCTGTTCCAGCAGATCGGCGGCTGCGGCCAGATCGCCCTTGAGCTGCAAATCCCGCGCGAATTCATAGCGGCGGTCGGCAATCAGATCGCCGGAGGAGAAAAACAGGCGCGCGGGCATTTCAGGACCGATATCCGTTGAGAAGGCGGGACTCGAATGAATCCCGCGTCAGCCTATATAAACACAATGCGCCCGCAAGACATTCTGACGCCGCAACCCGCCGGCCTCGCCTGCAAGGCCGGCGGCTTCCATATCGATCCGGTGCGGCCGGTCGAGCGCGCCGTGATCACCCATGGTCATTCCGACCATGCCCGTGCCGGCCACGGAGCGGTACTGGCGACCCAAGAGACACTCGACATGATGCGGCTGCGTTATGGCGAGAATTTCGCCCGGTCCACGCAGGCCATTAAATATGGCGAGGAGGTGCGGCTCGGCGATGTCACGATCAAGTTCCACCCGGCAGGCCATGTGCTCGGTTCGGCGCAAATCGCCGTCACCTGCAAAAACACCCGCGTGGTCGCCTCGGGCGACTACAAGGATGCGCCGGACCCGACCTGCACCCCGTTTGAGGTCGTGCCCTGCGATGTCTTCATCACCGAGGCGACGTTCGGCCTGCCGGTATTTCGCCATGGCAACGCCGCGGATGAGGTGAACAAGCTCTTGGGCTCGGCCAAACTGTTTCCGGAGCGCGCACATCTTGTCGGCGCCTATTCGCTCGGCAAGGCCCAGCGCGTGATCGCATTGCTGCGTGCGGCCGGTTACGATGCGCCGATCTATCTGCACGGCGCGATGGAGAAGATCACGCATTACTATCAGCGCCGAGGCATCGCCCTCGGCGAGTTGCGGCCCGTCAAGGGCATGAAGAAGGCCGATCTCGCCGGCACCATCACGCTGGCGCCGCCTTCGGCCACCTCTGACGTCTGGACACGGCGATTTCCAGATCCCGTCACCGCCTTTGCGTCGGGCTGGATGCGCGTCCGTGCCCGCGCACGCCAAGGCGGCGTCGAACTGCCGCTGGTGATCTCCGACCACGCGGACTGGGATGGCCTGACCGCGACGATCAAGGCGACAGGGGCGAGCGAAATCTGGGTCACCCACGGCCAGGAAGACGCGCTGGTGCATTGGTGCAAGACGCAAGGGCTCGCCGCGCGCCCGCTCGATCTCGTCGGTTATGGCGACGAGGACAGCGGCGAAGGCGACGTGCCGGTGTCAGAGGGCGAAGGCGCATGAACCGTTTCGCCGAACTGCTCGATCGCCTCGCTTATGAGCCCGGCCGCAACAACAAGTTGCGGCTGATCACCAATTATTTTCGCAGCGTGGAGGATCCCGATCGTGGCTATGCGCTCGCGGCGCTGACCGGGGCGCTGTCGTTCAAGCACGCCAAGCCCGCCCTGATCCGCGACCTGATCATGGAACGCACCGACCCTACCCTGTTCGCGTTGTCCTACGATTACGTCGGCGACCTCTCCGAGACGGTGGCGCTGATGTGGCCGAACAATTCCGACGATCGCAGCCATAACAATCCGCCACCGCCGACGCTCTCCGAAGTCGTCACCACGCTGCGCACGCTCGGAAAAACCGAGATTCCGAAGCAGCTCTCGCGCTGGCTCGATCAGCTCGATGAAACCGGCCGCTGGGCGCTGTTGAAACTCGTCACTGGCGCGATGCGCATCGGCATTTCCGCACGTCTCGCCAAGACCGCAGCCGCCGCCCTCGGCGACAAGGACGCTCACGAGATCGAGCTGATCTGGCCCGGCCTCACCCCACCCTATCTCGATTTGTTCGCGTGGCTGGAGGGGCACGGCGAGAAGCCGATCAACCGCGATCCGGCGCCGTTCCGTCCCGTGATGCTGGCACATGCAATCGAAGATTCGGATTTCGCCAGCCTCGATCCGGCCGACTACGTCGCCGAATGGAAATGGGACGGCATTCGCGTGCAGGCGGTGAGCGGCCGCGATCCGCAGGGCCAGATCACGGCGCGGCTCTATTCGCGCAGCGGCGAGGACATCACCAAGAGCTTTCCGGATTTGCTGCCGTCGTTGCATTTGCCCGGCGCGATCGACGGTGAACTCCTGGTGGTGCGGCAGGACCGCGTGCAGAGCTTCAACGTGCTGCAGCAACGCCTCAACCGCAAAGTTGTCTCGCCAAAACTGACCAAGGAATATCCTGTTCACCTGCGCGCCTACGATCTGCTCGGCGACGACGAGATGGATTTGCGCGAGCTCGGCTTTGTCGAGCGCCGCGCGCGGCTGGAAGCTTTCGTCAAAAAGCTTGACGATTCCAGGATCGATCTTTCGCCGACCATTGCTTTCGACAGTTGGGAGGCGCTCGCCGTAGCCCGCCGCGATCCGGCATCCGCCGGTGCCGGCGAAGATGCCGAAGCGGTGGAAGGCGTGATGCTCAAGCGGCGCGACGCGCTCTATGTGCCGGGGCGCCCCAAGGGCCAATGGTGGAAGTGGAAGCGCGACCCGCACATCATCGATGCAGTATTGATGTATGCGCAGCGCGGCCACGGCAAGCGCTCATCCTTTTATTCCGATTACACCTTTGGGGTCTGGACCGGTCCTGACGATGACGCGCAGCTCGTGCCGGTCGGCAAGGCCTATTTCGGTTTCACCGACGAAGAGCTGCTGCAGATCGACCGCTTCGTTCGACGTAACACCACCGAGAAATTCGGCCCCGTCAGGGAGGTGGTGCACGGTCCGGATCAGGGCTTGGTGCTCGAGGTCGCCTTCGAGGGGCTGCAACGCTCGACCCGACACAAGTCCGGCGTCGCCATGCGATTTCCCCGCATCAACCGCCTGCGCTGGGACAAGCCGCCGCGCGAAGCTGACAGGCTGGAGACGCTGGAGCAATTGCTGAAAAGCGCCGCGACAGCAGATCCCGGCGCGGATTAACAAATCGAAATGACGGGAAAACAGGTTCCCACTTTTCCGCCTGTTGCATTAGAATGGCATCGCAGCCCGCGGAGATCACGATGCCGAACGACACCAGAGAATTGCCGGCGAATAATAACGACGCCCTGTACCGTTTCCTGGGCGGTTCGCCGCTGGCGGTCGCATTTCGGTTGATCCTGCTTTCGATTCTGGTCGGCGTCGTGCTGGCCGCGATCGGCTTCGATCCCTGGAATATTCTGCGCAGCATCGAGCTGTTGTTCCGCCGTATCTGGGATCTCGGCTTCGATGCGATCAACTGGCTGTGGCGTTACTTCCTGCTCGGCGCGGTGATCGTCATTCCGGTCTGGCTCCTGATGCGGTTGTTCGGAACGCCGCGAGGGCGCTAAATCGAAAAGGCGCTTTCCGTTGAATTCCAACGTAACGAGCGCGCGGGTGTTCGCCATCGCGGGCCCTGCGATGGTGGCTAACCTGACGACGCCGCTGATCGGCGTGGTCTCGACCATCGCGATCGGGCGGCTCGGCGACGCCACGCTGCTCGGCGGCGTGGCGATTACCTCCGTCGTATTCGATTGCCTGTTCTGGCTGTTCTCGTTTCTGCGCAACAGCACCCTTGCGTTCACGGCCCAGGCGCTTGGCGCCGGCGAAACACAGGAAATCCGCGCGTTGCTGGTGCGGGGCATCGTCATCGCCGGACTGATCGGCTCTGGCCTGATCGCCCTTCAGTTGCCGCTCGGCATGATCCTGCTCGATGCCATGGGCGGCAGCGAAGGCGTCACCCGCGCCGCGCGCGCCTACTTCGCGATCCGCATATGGTCGGCGCCGATCGTGCTCGCCAATTTCGTCGTGCTCGGCTGGCTGATCGGCCAGGCGAGGGCCAAGCTCGCGCTCGCCATTCAGCTCGTCATCAACGTCATCAACATGGTCGTGACCCTCGCGCTGGTGATCGGATTGAATGCGGGGATCGAAGGTGCGGCGATTGCGGCCGTTGTGGCGGAAACCGTCGGGCTCGTGCTTGGTGTGGTCGTCGCGCGGACGATCTCGCACCAGCCACTCAACGTGCCCCGCGCCGTGCTGCTCGAGCGCGCCAAGCTGTGGCGGATGCTGTCGGTCAATCGCGACATCATGATCCGCACCGCCGCACTGATCACGACGTTCCTGTTCTTCACTGCGCAAGGCGCCCGCGCCGGCGACGTGGTCCTCGCCGCCAACGCAGTCTTGAACAATTTCCTGCTCATCAGCGCCTTTTTTCTCGATGGGCTTGCCAACGCCGCCCAGCAACTTTGCGGGCAGGCCACCGGCGCGCGCGATCGCGCGGCCTTCTCCGATGCCGTTCGGCTGGTGTTGTCGTGGGGATTTGGTTTTGCCATCGCGGTCGCGATCATCTTTGCGCTGTTCGGCCCCTGGCTGATCCGCACCATGACCACGAGCGGCGATGTACAGCAAACGGCGCAAGATTATCTGTGGTTTGTGGTGGCCTCGCCGCTGCTTGCGGTATTCGCCTTCGGCTATGACGGCATCTTCATCGGCGCGACCTGGGCGCGCGAAATGCGCAACCTGATGATCCTGTCGCTGCTTTGCTTTCTCGGCGCATGGTATGCGCTGCGCGGGCTCAGCAATACCGGATTGTGGATCGCCTTTCTCGTGCACTACGCGGCGCGCGGCGGATTGCAGGCGCTGCGCTATCGCGCCAATCTGCGCGCCTCATTCGGTCCGGTCGCGGTCCCTGTTCTCAGCTGAAGGAACAGCCGATGCAATTGCGTTTCATTGGCTGCGGCGACGCGTTCGGCTCGGGCGGTCGCGGCAACACCTGCTTTCACGTCACCGGCGAGCGCGTCAACTTCCTGATCGATTGCGGCGCCTCATCGCTGCCCGCGCTGAAGCGCCAGGGTATCGCCCCAAACGATATCGAACTCATTCTGATCACGCATTTCCATGGCGATCATTTTGGCGGATTGCCGTTCCTGTTGCTCGATGCGCAATTTTCCCGCCGGTCCCGTCCGCTCGTTGTCGCCGGTCCCGAGGGGATCGAGGCGCGGCTCGCCCAAATGATGGAAGCGCTGTTCGAGAACTCCTCGAGAACAAAGCAGCGCTTTGAGCTTAACCTCGTCACGCTGTTGCCCGAGACCACCTTCCGTCTCGGCGAAATCAACGTCACGCCATTTCCGGTCGTACATGGCTTGTCGGGCGGACCCTTTCTCGCCTACCGGATCGAGGCCGAAGGCCGTACCGTCGCGTATACCGCCGACACCGAATGGACCGAAGCACTTGTGCCGCTCGGCCGCGATGCCGACCTGCTGATCGCCGAGGCCTATACTTTCGAAAGGCAGGTCAAGAATCACCTGAGCTTTAAGACGCTGGAAGCACGCCTTGCCGACATCCAGCCCAGGCGGCTGATCCTGACCCATATGAGCGATGATATGCTCGACCGCCGCGTACCTTACGAGACGGCCAGCGACGAACTGATCGTAAACATCTAGCTGACCGGCCAGTCCTCGGCCGTGATCGTGGCCGCATCCGCGCCGACGATTTCCGACAGCGAATCGCGCCCGGTGCGCAGCAAGGTCGACGACAGGTCCTTCTTGATGTCTTCGACAAGGCCGAGCCCTTTATAGACCAGTGCCGAATAAAGCTGGATCAGGCTGGCGCCGGCGCGGATCTTGGTCAGCGCGCCACCGCCGGAATCGATGCCGCCGGCACCGACAAGCGGAAACGCGCCCTCGGCCCGCACATAGGTTTCGGCCACCATCCGCGTCGACAGCCGAAACAGTGGCCGTCCCGACAGCCCGCCGGCCTCCTTGGCACGGGCTTGTTCGCGCAAGGTCGATGGACGCCCGATCGTGGTGTTGGTCACGATCATGCCGTCGGCGCGGCGCGAGCGTGCGATGTGAACGACATCGTCGAGTTCGGCGAGACTGAGGTCGGGCGCAATCTTCAAAAGGACAGGCGCATCGCCGGCGTTCTTGCGAACCCGTTCCCGCGCGTCGATCACCCGCGCCAGCAGTTCATCGAGCGCGCTCGCCTGCTGCAGGCTGCGCAAGCCGGGCGTGTTGGGCGACGACACGTTGACGGTGAAATAGCTCGCGACCGGCGCAAAGGTCTCGATCAGGCTGACATAGTCCGCATTGCGATCGGCCGAATCCTTGTTGGCGCCGATGTTGACGCCGACGATGCCGCCGAGATGGGCGCGCGCCGCAAGCCGCCGCAACACCACCTCCGCACCTTCGCTGTTGAAGCCGAAGCGGTTGATGATGGCCTCATCGCGCTCCAACCGGAACAGGCGCGGCCGCGGGTTTCCCGGTTGCGGCCTCGGCGTCACCGTTCCGATCTCGACGAACCCGAAACCGAGGCGCAACACGGCGTCAGCGACTTCGCCATGCTTGTCGAAGCCTGCGGCCATGCCGATCGGATTGGGAAAATTCAGCCCGAACGCCCGCACCGCCAGCTTGGCGTCATCGACCGGTGGCCGCGCCGGCGGCAGCAGTTTCAGGCCTTGCACGGCAAGGCGATGTGCATCTTCCGGATCGAACCAGCGTAAGAGCGGCAGCGACACGGCATCAAACGCGCGGATCACGGCTCAAGCTCCGGAATGTCGTGAAATCCGTCGGACCGCGCCCGCATCGACAGCACGGCGAGCACCGCGCCGAGATCGAGATCGCCGTAAAGATGCGGGAACAGATCGTCATTTCGCGAGCGCTCCCACCGCAGCGCATCGCCCAAGGCATCCGCATCGACTGCAATCAGGAACAGGCCGGTCTGGCCGACGAAATGTTTTCGTGCGGTCTCTTCGACCTGCGCGGCCGTGGAAAAATGAATGTAGCCGTCGCTAATGTCGACAGGGCTGCCCCGGAACACGCCCTGCCGTTCCGCTTCGCGCCAGGCCGAAGCCGGGCAGATCTTGTAGATCCTGGACACGAGGTCTTTAGCCCCTGGGCCGCACCAATGCGGTGCGGCTCACCTTCTGGAATGGACGAATTATGCCCTGCTTTCGCAGGGACGGCGGCAAATATCAAGCCGCTCCTCCACAAGCTTTGAAAGTCAAAGCCTATGTTGCGTAGTCCGGCTCCTTGCGGTCGAGCATGCGCTTGAGGGCGGCGAAATGCCGCTCGGCCGGATTCAGCCCGAGATAGAAGGTGTTGCCGCGCATTTCGTCCTTGGTCTTCTTGACCACCGGTTCCGGCAGCTTTTTCAGGGGCTGCCCGGTCCACATCGCGTAGATCTGCACCTGTGCCGCGCGCTCGATGTAATAGAGCTTGTCGTAAGCATCAGCGATGGTTGCGCCGACCGTGGAAATGCCGTGATTGGCCATGAACAGGATGGTCTTGTCGCCGATCACGCGTGCGAGCCTTTCGCCCTCCGCCGGATCGAAGGCGGGACCGGTATACTCGTCGTCATAGGCGATCTTGCCGGACATGCCGACCTCGGTTTGCCCGATCTCCTTGATGCGCGGATCCTCCAGCCGCGTCAGCGCGCTCGCAAACGGCATGTGGGTGTGAAACACGGCTTTGGCATGCGGCAGCGCCTTGTGGATCGGCGCATGGATGCAATAGCAGGAGCGCTCGACATCGCCCTCGCCGCGCTTCACCTGGCCGTCGTCAATGCCGACTTCCATGAAGCAGGACGCCGTCACCTCCGACCAGTGCGTGCCGAACGGAATTTGATAGTAGCGGTCGCTTTGACCGGGCACCACGTAAGTCAGATGATTGAAGATGCCCTCGTTGAAGCCGTGCATGAAGGCCAGCCGGTGTGCGGCCGCGAGATCGACCCGCGCCTGCCATTGCTCGGCGCTGGCATCGGAAACCGCCTCTGGCGAAACCCTGTACTGCATGAGCCTCTCCCTGATGTTTGTCGTTGCTTGGCGGTCAGCCTAGCGCGATTTGATCGGCGCGTCATGGCCGGGACCTGCGCATGTCACGCATTGCTCATACGCGCCGCTTCCCCTTTCCCGCAAGGGGAAAGGGGAACGCCGGACGTTGACTTACGCGCTCCGCGCCAGCGCGCCGTCGATCATCGCAACCGCGTTGGCAAGGCCATAGACCGCGACGAACGAGCCGAAGCGCGGGCCTTTTTCCTGGCCGAGCAGCACCTGATAGAGCATGTTGAACCAGTCGAGTGACACGCCCGGCCGGCCATCTTTGGCTGGCTTCTTGTGGTCGAGGAACGGCTCGCGGCGGCCTATCTCGTAAACGGCGTTCTGGATGTCTTCCGCGCTCGATTCCGCCCCCATGTTGGCGAGCGCATCGCGCAAATCCGATAGCGCGGCGCGTTCGGCATCGGTCGGCTCGCGGAATTTTTTGGTCGGCGCGACGAAGTCGCGATAGTAGTTGATGGCGTAGCCGACCATGGCGTCGAGCTTCGGATGCGTCTGTGGCGTGACGCCGGGCCGATAGCGTCCGATGAAACCCCACAGCGTCGAGGCGTTCTCGGCGTTCGATGACGACACCAGCGTCAGCAGCAGCTGGAATGTGACCGGCATGTCGGCCTTCGGCGGCTGCCCGGCATGGATGTGCCAGACCGGATTGCCAAGCTGTTGCCGGTCATCCTGCCTCGGAAAACCTTCGAGGAACTGCTGGTAGTCGTCGACGTTGCGCGGGATGACGTCGAAGTAGAGCCGCTTCGCCGCCTTCGGCTCGCGGTACATGAACAGCGACAGCGATTCCGGGGAGGCATAGCGCAGCCATTCGTCGATGGTGAGCCCATTGCCCTTCGACTTCGAAATCTTCTGGCCCTTCTCGTCAAGGAACAGTTCGTAGTTGAAGCCTTCCGGTGGCGTACCGTCGAGCGCCGCGCAGATCTTCCCCGAGAGCTTCACCGAATCGATCAGGTCCTTGCCCGCCATTTCATAATCGACCCCGAGCGCGGCCCAGCGCATCGCCCAGTCCGGCTTCCACTGCAGTTTGCAATGCCCGCCCGTAACCGGCAGCGTGACGCGCTCCTTGGTCTCGGGATCGTCGTAGGAAATCGTGCCGGACTTGACGTCGTGCGAAGTGATCGGCACGTACAGCACCACGCCGCTGCGCGGGCAGATCGGCAGAAAAGGCGAGTAGCTCGCCGCGCGTTCCTCGCGCAATGACGGCAGCATGATCGCCATCACCTTCTCGATCCGCTCCAGCATCAGAAGCAGCGTCGCGTCGAAGCGTCCCGAAGTATAGTAGTCGGTCGAGCTCGCGAATTCGTAGTCGAAGCCGAAGGTGTCGAGGAACGTGCGCAACCGCGCATTGTTGTGCGCGCCGAAGCTCGGATGGGTGCCGAAGGGGTCCGGCACCTTCGTCAGCGGCTTGCCGAGATTTTGTTCGAGCAGTTCCTTGTTCGGCACATTGTCCGGCACCTTGCGCAGGCCGTCCATGTCGTCGGAAAACGCCAGCAGCCGCGTCTTGACCTTGTCCTCGGTCAGCACGCGGAAGGCGTGGCGCACCATGGTGGTGCGCGCGACCTCGCCGAAGGTGCCGATATGCGGCAGACCCGACGGGCCGTAGCCGGTCTCGAACAGCACCTCGTCCTTCGGTTTCTTCTTCAGCCGCGCCACGATCGCTTTGGCCTGCTCGAACGGCCAGGCGTTGGATTGTTCGGCAAGCGCGCGCAAATCGCCTGGGCTGAGGTTGATGACGGACATTTTTAGGAAAGTTCTCCGAGGGTAACGCAACGATTATAACATTCCGGGGCGATGCGCAGCATCGAACCCGGAATCTCGAGATTCCGGGTCTGGTCCGGAGCCTGTCATCGGGCCGGCCAACGGGCCGGACCCGTTGGGACCATCCTGGAATGACAGAGTCAAATGCTCAAAACGGACTCACCGAAAAATAGCGCAGCCACAGATCGGTGTAGCGGCCCTTTTCCCAGAGCCGGAATAGCGCGTAGTTCAGCGCCTGCCGCAACAGATCGTTGCCTTTGCGCACGCCGATGCCGACGCCCTCGCCGAAAAAGCGGCTCTCGACGAACGGCCCGCCCGAGAAGGCACAGCAGTCGGCCGAATCGGTCCCGTTGATCCAGAACGCCAGCGAGATCGCGTCACCGAAGATGAAGTCGACCTCGCCGCGCCGAAGCGCCGTGCGCAACGCCTCATCGTTCGGATAGCTGTGCAGCTCGGCGTCGGTGAACATCGCCTTCAGATAGGCTTCGTGCGCGGTGCCCGCGATCACGCCGACCTTCCGGCCTTCGAGAAATTCCGGCTTGATTTCCCGCATCACAGAATCCTTGCGCGAAACGAAGCGCGCCGGAACGCGGTAATAGGGATCGCTGAAATCGAGCCGCGCGCGCAGTTGCGGCGTCACCGCAAGCGAGGCGATGATGGCATCGCCCCGGTTCGAGGAAATTGCATCGAGCAGCGTCTCGAATCGGCGCATCTGGATGGTGCAGGTGACCTTGATTTCGTCGCAGATCATCCGCGCCAGGTCGACATTGAAGCCCGCGGGATTGCCGTCGGGGCCGGTATAGTTGAACGGCGGATAGTCGGTCTCGGTCAAAAACCGGATCACGGTGATACGCGACAGATCCGGCCGGTCCGGCCGCCGCCGTGGGTCCCAGAAGCCGGGCACGGCCTGCGGACCGGGCTCGGCGACCGGCTTTGCCGATGATGGATTCGGCGCAGCCGGAGCTGGCGCGGCTTGGCCGGGTGCTGGCGCCGGCTGTTTCGCGTTTTGGGCCTGCGCGAAGCCGCCTAAAACCACAAGCGCGCCCGCGAGGACAAGCCGACAGGCCAATACGGCCCGGCTGACGCCAAATGGCTTCGGTCCAACAAGACTGCTCTGGTTAAGGTGCATCCCACGCCGATTTACTGGAAATCGGAGGCCTTATAGACCGATCCGGCAGGGGCGAACAGCGTTTCGACGCTGGATACCTCAGAGATAGCGCTTCAGGTCGGAAGCTGCGTCCTCAGGCTTGCGATTGATATTGAAGGGCGAAACGAACTTGCCGTCGCGGTCCATCAGGTAGACCAACGCGGTGTGGTCCATGGTGTAGTCGCCGTCCTTCAGCGGAACCTTCTTGGCGTAGACGCGGTATTCGGAAAGCACTTTTGCGATCTCTTCCGGATTGCCGGTGAGGCCCTTCAGGCGCGGATCGAAGCTCGATAAATACTCCTTCATCGCGGCCTGGGTGTCGCGCTCGGGATCGACCGAGATGTAATAGGCATTGACGCGATCGGCATCGTTACCCATCGCCTTCAGCACTTCGGAAATCTCAAACAGGGTGGTCGGGCATACATCCGGGCAGTGGGTAAAGCCGAAGAAGATCAGCGTAGGCCGCCCCTGCATGGACTTGTCGGTGACGGTCTGGCCGGCCTGATCGGTGAGCTGGAACGGGCCGCCGATCGCGGCGGGCGCTGCGGCGTGGCGCAAGCCGCCCATCACCCACAGCATCAGGACCAACCCGACGACGAGACTTGCGGCAAACGCTCCAATGACGACCAGCGGGCGGGCGGTCCGGTCCATGATCAAGGATTCCTTAGAAACAAGCGGCGAAGCCGGAAGCGATCATCTCGAAGAAGACCGTGCTTCCGTAAGTCAGCCATAGAATGGCGGCGGCGAGCACAAGCAGGACGCCGATCGCCACACCGCCCGCCACCACCGCACGCGCCAAGCGGGCGGGCCCGGAGGTCCGCTGCAAGACGTGTGGCGTGGAAGCAAGTTGCGCCATGGACGGCCTGGTTTATCTGCCCGCAAGGCTGGAATCGGCGGGGCTGCCGCCGGGGCCTCACCCGCTCAGATAAAGCCTGCCCGCGGCCCCGGCAAGCGCCGGAACCGCGCGCAAAATCAAGTCATTCTGATCCTGGCGCAGGAATAAAGGACGGTTAATGCGGTGCCTGCGCCCGGGCATCGAGGAAGCACGAGTGGTACATGCTCGTCAGCTCCTTGCCGCGCAGATAGATCATGCGCGAGGTCAGGCCGCCGCGCTGGTTGATCCACTTCTTCACCGGCTGGGGATACATCGAATAGAGCATGTGAGTGGCTTCGGGATTGGTGATGGCGTGGCCATCCTCATCCAGATCCCAGGCGGCGTGGAAGCCGAGCGCCGCATGCGAGGTGACGCAAATCTTGTCGTGGGGAATGGCGCCGAGAACGATGGTGCAGGCCGATGCGCAGAGGCCGTCGATGATCACCATCTCGCCGGAGGTCCGCACTTCCTGGTACTTGTCGACATAGGTGCCGATCCGGCCGCCGCGGTCCTCGCCGATACGCACCACCGCATGACCAGTCCCCATGCTCGCCAGCAAGACAACCGCAGCGAGCAGCCCCAGCGTGAATTTCATATGTCCGGCCCCAGTTCGTAACCTGCCGGACGTGATCCGGTGGTGTGTGATGCGTGTCGTGAGCGTGTTGCCAGTTGGCTATTTTGTCCAGATGCCCGGCGCGGTCCAAATTAAATTCACATCGAGTGTTGCCTGCACGCTGCACCCTCCTCTGGCCTGATCCCGAGCCGGAACAAGGCCTTCGGCTGGTCGGCTGGGCCAACGGCCGAATCCCCGTTGACCGCACCATCGCGCCCGGTTTCACTCGTCCAACTCACCGGGGAAACGCGATGGCAGAAAAAATTGACGTCATCGTGGTCGGCGCAGGCCTCGCCGGTCTGGTCGCCGCAACCGAACTGGCGGCGGCCGGCAAGCGCGTGGCGGTTGTCGACCAGGAAGGCGAACAAAGCCTTGGCGGGCAGGCGTTCTGGTCGTTCGGCGGGCTGTTCCTGATTGATTCGCCGGAGCAGCGGCGGCTTAAGATCAAGGACAGCCTTGAGCTGGCCCGCCAGGACTGGATGGGCACGGCGGGCTTTGACCGCGAGGAAGACCTCTGGCCGCGGCGCTGGGCCGAGGCCTATCTCGCTTTCGCCGCCGGCGAGAAACGGAGCTGGCTGCGCGCCATGGGCCACCGTATTTTCCCGGTGGTCGGCTGGGCCGAACGCGGCGGCTATGACGCCATGGGCCACGGCAACTCGGTACCGCGGTTCCATGTCACCTGGGGCACCGGGCCCGGCCTGGTCGAGCCGTTCGCACGACGCGCCCGCGAGGCGGAAAAAACCGGACGGCTGATCTTCAAATTCCGTCACCGCGTCGACGCACTGACCACGACGAACGGCACGATCGACGGAATCAGCGGCGCCATTCTCGAAGCCGATCCGGTCGCCCGCGGCGTCAGCAGCTCACGCAAGCAAACCGGCGACTTTGCGCTGCGCGCGCAGGCCGTCATCATCGCCTCCGGCGGCATCGGCGGCAACCACGAGCTGGTGCGGCAGAACTGGCCGGCGCGCCTCGGCGCAGCACCCGCCCACATGATCTCCGGCGTGCCCGAGCATGTCGATGGCCGTATGATCGGCATCACCGAAAAGGCCGGCGCGCGGCTGATCAACCGCGACCGCATGTGGCACTATGTCGAGGGCATCCAAAACTGGTCGCCGATCTGGCCGCGCCACGGCATCCGCATTTTGCCCGGACCGTCGCCGATGTGGTTCGACGCGACCGGCAGGCGCTTGCCCTCGCCGCTGTTTCCGGGCTCCGATACGCTCGGCCAGCTGGAATACATCATGTCCACCGGCCACGACTATTCGTGGTTCATTCTGACCCAGAGCATCATCAAGAAGGAATTTGCGCTTTCGGGCTCCGAACAAAATCCCGACCTCACGGGAAAGAGCTGGCTGCTGACCGCGCGCCGCGCCACCAACAAGGGCGCGCCGGCCCCGGTCGAAGCCTTCAAGAAGCACGGCGCCGACTTTGTCGTGCGCGACAAGCTTGCCGACCTCGTCGGTGCGATGAATGCGCTCGCCGGCAACGATCTTCTCAAGCTGGACGCGATCAAGGCGCAGATCGAGGCGCGCGACCGCGAGATCGAAAACCCGTACGCCAAGGACACCCAGATCCTCAACATCCACAACGCCCGCCGCTATATCGGCGACCGCCTGACCCGCACCGCGATCCCGCACCGGATTCTCGATCCCGCCCATGGGCCGCTGATTGCGGTCAAGCTCAATATCCTGACCCGCAAGACGCTCGGCGGTTTCGAGACTGACCTCGATTGCCGCGTGTTCGGCCAGGACGGCCATATCATGCCGGGGCTTTACGCGGTGGGCGAAGCGGCCGGCTTCGGCGGCGGCGGCATGCACGGCTATCGGGCGCTGGAGGGGACATTTCTCGGCGGCTGCCTGTTCTCGGGCCGCAATGCCGGGCGCGCGGCGGCGAAGGCTGTTTTGTAGACGCAGGGCTTTGCTGCAAGAAGACTGTAGCTGCGGGCGCGCTGGCGGGTTAAGTGGCAGCACCAACCACGGGAGAGAAAAATGACAATTCAACGTTTTGATACCGGACCGCGCATGAGCCAGGTCGTCGTTCACGGCAACACCGTCTATCTTGCCGGCGTCGTCGCCAACAAGGCCAAGGGCGAGAGCGTCACCAAGCAGACGCAGGAAATCCTTTCGATCATCGACGCTCACCTGGCCAAGGCCGGCACCGACAAATCGAAGCTGTTGTCGACCAACATCTACATCACCGACATGAAGAACTTTGCCGAGATGAATGCGGCATGGGATGCCTGGGTCTCGCCGGGCAACACGCCGGCGCGCGCCACGGTCGAGGCCAAGCTCGCGGCGCCCGAATATCTCGTCGAGATCATGGTGACGGCGGCGAAGTAACTGCCGCGCCGTCATTACGAGCCAACGGGTCGCGCGAATGCGCGCCCGATGACAGGCTCCACGAAGCAATCCAGCCTTGCTTTACTGTAGAAGACTGGATTGCTTCGTCGCTTTGCTCCTCGCAATGACGCTTCAACCCACCGTCAACGTGCTTTCGCGCGCCATCACGTCGAACCACCCGTTGCCAGACGGCCCGCGCCGATGATCCGGCCATCCGGGGCCTCGAGCAGCACCGCGACATCCTGCCCTTGAGGAAAGCGCTCGCTGAGCTTGAGCGCGGTCCCCGACCACTGACCGATCGCGCGGAACGAACGCACCACGTTGGCTTCGGTGAGCGTGCGGCCGGAGTTTTCGCCGCGGCCGATCGCGGTGGTGTGCTCGCGATCGAAGCCAATCAGCAGAACCCGCCCCAAGCCCGAACCGGCGCCGACTTCGATCGAAAGCTGCTCACCATTTCTGGTGACATTGACCGCTGCCGCCGTTTGGCCATTG
>NZ_DASSRP010000117.1:0-24571 GCF_035701725.1 Bradyrhizobium sp. | reverse complement strand
TCGAGAGCCGCGCAAGAGATTGCGACTGAAATAAACTATGCGTGACAGCATCGATGCTCCTTACGAACATCGATGTATACGACACGATGACTATCTTAATTGTTAATACGGCAAAGCCGCAGAAACTCACGGCGAAAGTCCTCTGATGTTCCAGTGCCTTTCGGAGCAACTCTCCAAACAGCCGGCACTCCAATCAGTAACAAATGGCCGAGGCGGCAGCGGCCTCCAGGCAGATCGTGGACGCACATCAAGGCGGGCCCGGGGCGATTTCCCCCAGCGGCTTCGTAGGTCAGCGCGCCACGGTGGGCTTGTTTTGGTCCTGTAGCGGCCTAACGTTGCGATCGGAGTCCGGCATCTTGTCACGGCCGGCGTCGCCATTGGCATCACTCCCGCCGGACGACGAAGTGCCACTTCCGCTCGGATTTGACCGCGAAGAACTGCCGGTTGTTCCGGCTGAAGGATTTGCCGAGCTTGCAGCCGGATCGCCAGTAACCGCTCCGCGGCCGCTCGGCCCTCCTTGCGCATGGGCGATGCTCCCTGAAACCGCGAACAGAGCGGAAATTGCAATAGCCGTAAACTTCATGAGTGGTGTCCTTTCATCGTCTATCGGACAACCCATCGGAGGCGACCGACGTTCCTCCTGGTCTTCTCCGGAACCTTTGGATTGGAGCCAACCTTGAATCGCCGGTTTCGCGGAGCTTGTGAGTGGCGTTCAGCGCAAGAAACCGGTCGCGTTCGGCGTCACGCGCCGCGCTCCATGTATCGCTGCGTCTATGTCTCCGGGATCGTACGCCATGGCACTGCCGATCCGACGGACAGCAGGGTCCCACCTGCTTCTGTATTCCATGTAAGCCTTGTACGAATGCGCCAGATCCTCCGTCAGGCTTATGTCAGCATCCTTCAGGCGCCGGCGCGCATGATCGAGCCGAACTCGCCAGAGATGCTGATCCTCGTCGTTGACCTCAGGGAATGCTTTGTTCCTCAGGAAAACGCCGTTCAGCGTATCAAGCAGGAGCAGCCCGGAGGACCATATTTGGGTGACCGCACCCGATTGCTTCAGCCATTCCGCATCCTTCGGCAATGCGCTTCGGATCAACGACACTGCGTCGAGCGCGATCAACCATGACCGCGAAACGGCGTAAAACGGTTCAGGGAAGCGGAAGTAGAACAGGATCGGATAGAAGTGATGAGCTTCCTTCGCCTCGGTGAGCTCAGCCGCGAGCTCGGACAGATTGTTGTAGCCGGCACTCAGCTGATTGTTTGCAAACAGATGGGCTAGCAGATCCGCGGCATCGCCAGTCTCAGCGGAAAGCGCGTGAATTTTCAGGCAGAGCGTATTCCTGCTCCGGAGGGCGCCGTAGATCTGCATCAGGTAGGTGATCGTCAGCGAGATGACCGATGTTCCGATCACCGAATTGAGAAGAAACAACAGCTTTGCCCCAGCGCTTTGCGGCCCGAAGCTGCTGCCTCCAACGATCGACAGGCTGCTTCCGGCGACGTAAAGCGCTGTCACGAAATCGGTGGGGGTCTCTTGGTTGCTGTTGGTGATGCTGGTCCCGAGCTGAGGGTGCACGATGAGTGCAGCCCCAAGCGCGAGCAAGATGGACCAGGCCAGCAGCAATGCGACCACGATCAGCGGCCCGCAGATTGACAGAAGCCTGCCGCGGCGCGAGGAAACTTTGCGTAGCGCAAACCACACCGCTCTTGCCAAGCGGTCGCTGATGATTCCGGTGCCCGCCCGCGCGTAGAGAACCGTGAGAAATACGTCGGCCAGGACGAGACCCATCAGCGCCGTTCCACCGATGGGCTCAATCCAGCGCACCTTCGGCCTCCGCGTCGTGTGGCAGCGTCTATAGACGCGCGCTTACTGCCGGCTCGGCTCGCGATGGGACCCGACGGTGTTACTTTCACCCGGCATGAATTTAAAGAGCGAGAAGTGCTTATCGGTCCAGGCCATGTGGAACCAGGGCGAATCCTGAATGTGAGACGCCGTGACATAGATCGCGCCGTCTGGGCCTTGCGAGAACGTATCCGGCCAACGAAGGCGGGAATCCGTCAATACTTCTCGCATGCTGCCGTCCTTTGGGTTGACGACCTTGACGGCATTGTTGGCGAGTGAGCTGAGATAAATTTCGTCATGCTCGCCCGTCCAGAGCCCATCGGCAGGCTCTGTCGTTCCAACCGTTTCCGGACGGACATGGCTAGCGGCGTCCGCGCTCTGGATGCTCGATGTGGCAACCCGATAGAGGGTCTTACCGGTCAGAGCCTGCCAATAGAGGGTGTTTCCGTCCTTTGAGAGCGCGAGACTGTCCGCATTGAACAAAGGCTGGCGCTCGTCCGGCCGCCGCAGCGGCTTGCCGTCCGTCATGACCGTAACGCTTGGGTCGAATTGGGTCGAGGCATCCTCGCTCAGCACGCGCCATGCCTTGCCGGACTCCGTTTCAAGAACAACCAACCCCCCGGGCGAACCGGAATCGGTCAAATAGGCGAACCTTCCATCGGGTGCGAGGCGAATATCGTTCAAATAGCTGGCTGGACCAGCGATATCCGCACTCATCGGAAAGACCCGCTTTACGCCGTTCGATTTGAGATCGATCTCGACGATCTTGGGTCCACCCTTCACGGTCTTCTCGGCATTCGGCGCTGCCGGATCGACAACCCAAAGCGAACCGCGTCGATCCGCGACCACGCTTTGAACGCAAACGAAGTGATCACCGGGTGACACTTCGGACATTCGCGCGTTGCGCCAGGCGTTCCATTCTTCATTCGGGTAGGGCCTGGTCGATCCGTCCGGCATGAGTTCGGCCACCGAAACGGGAGTATCTTCCGTCCACCGGGGGAAGTTCACGAATATGCGGCCATCGGGCGCGACGGTCACACCGGTCACCTGATGGTCGAACGTGGCGACTTCCTGCAGCCGACTGTCGCGAGAGTCCACCAGCGGAGACACAAGTCGTTCCGTTTTGGCTTTGATATCCTCTGTCGCGGATTGCGCGTGGGCAGCGGACGAGATGGACAGCAGTACTGCTGCGCAGGAGCAGAACGCGTTTGGACGCATCGAGCGGTCCCTCGTTGGAGATTCAGGGCACAATCCTCTCCTTCCAATATCGTTCCTATCACCGAAAGCTATACGCGTGACTTAAAAGGTCGCGCCGCCTCAAACCCTATCGGCATAAATCTACGATAAGGCACCTGCTCGGATCGCGGCCGAAGCCGGCAGACTCCGCACCTTGCGTCGTTCGTAGCGCTTGGCTGCAAGGGCCAGTCGAGATGACGCGACCGAGATTATTTCACTCAATTAGAAACCGTTCATCGGGCCGCGAGTTCGCGCTGATGTGGGTTTAGAACCGGAGTGGTCAGCATGAAGGCGCTCGTTTGGCACGGCAAGGAAGATATCAGGTGCGACAGAGTTACCGATCCGGAGATCGAGGACCCCAGAGACGCGATTATCAAGGTGACGAGCTGTGCAATCTGTGGCTCGGACCTGCACTTGTTCCACAATTTCATTCCGGCCATGTTGCCTGGCGACATCATGGGTCACGAAATGATGGGCGAAGTCGTCGAGGTGGGCTCCGGCGTCAATGGGAAATTGAAAAAGGGCGACCGGATCGTGGTGCCCTTTACCATCATCTGCGGTGAATGCGAGCAGTGCAAGCGCGGTAACTTCTCGGTATGCGAGCGGACGAACCGCAACAAGCGAATTGCCGACAAGGTGTTCGGCCATACCACCGCAGGGCTGTTCGGCTACACGCATCTGACCGGCGGTTATCCTGGCGGGCAGGCAGAGTATCTTCGCGTACCTTTTGCTGATGCGACCCAGATCAAGGTGCCCGACGGATTGACGGACGAGCAAGTGCTGTTCCTCGGGGATATATTCCCGACCGGATGGCAGGCGGCAGCGCAATGCGACATCGAGCCGACCGACACGGTCGCGATCTGGGGCTGCGGACCTGTAGGACAAATGGCCGTCCGCAGCGCCATCCTGCTCGGGGCAAACCAGGTCATCGCCATTGACCGCATTCCGGAGCGGCTCAGCATGGCGGAAGCGGGCGGCGCAACCACGATCAATTTCGAGAAGGAGAGCGTCGTCGGCCGGCTCAATGATTTGACCGATGGCAAGGGACCCGAGAAGTGCATCGATTGCATCGGAACGGAGTCGCATGTTTCATTCGGCCAGCCGGATACGATCCTCGATCGGGCGAAGCAGTTGATGATGATGGAGAATGACCGTCCCCACGTGCTGCGCGAGATGATCTATGTGTGCCGACCCGGAGGCATCCTTTCGATCCCGGGGGTCTATGGCGGTCTCGCCGACAAGGTCCCAATGGGCCAACTCATGAACAAGGGACTAAGTGTTCGCACCGGGCAAACGCACGTGAACCGCTGGACCGACGGGTTGCTCCGCCACATCCAGGAAGGCCACATCGATCCATCCTTTGTCGTCACGCACACCGCGACTTTGGAACAGGGGCCCGAGATGTACAAGGTGTTCCGAGACAAGCAGGACAGCTGTGTGAAGGTCGTGCTCAAGAACTAAAGGAAGGACAGACGTCGTGACCATTGGAAAAATCGCAAACTTTGTACGTTCGAAGGGCGATCCGAAAGTCATCAGCACGGGGCCGAGTTCGTTCGGGGCTTCCGACCGGATGGCGCGCAATCTCGGCTGGTTCAGCCTCGGGCTAGGCGCACTGGAACTGCTGACTCCGGAGCGCGTGACACGTGCGCTCGGCATGGAAGGGCAGGAAACGCTTGTGCGCGCCTATGGGGCTCGGGAAATAGCCGCCGGTGTGCTCTCGCTTTCGACCGAGAAGGGAACCGGGCTGTGGAGCCGGGTCGCCGGCGACGGACTCGACATCGCGACATTGATGGGCGCCTTGCACGCGGACAATCCCAAAAGGGGAAACGTGGCGCTTGCCTTGCTGATGGTTGGAGGCATCACTCTGCTCGATTTCGCAACCGCCAAGGAGGTCAGCGCACGCCATGCACCGGGCAACGGGTCTCGCCGCACCTACAGCGACCGCACCGGGTATCCGAAAGGAATAGCCGCCTCACGCGGGATTGGCGCGGCCACGAAACTCAGGAAGCAACTCGCGGCGACCTAGCTCATGGCCTTGCGAACGTCACGACTTAAGCCTTGACCTCTTCGCCGATCTTGTCCTGCGTCCTGGTTTCGAAGTCTGAAGCGTCGTGGCGCTCGCGCAACTGGTTGGCTGGATCGCCCGACACGCGATTGACCATGCGGCCGCGCTTGACCGCCGGCCGGGCCGCGATCGCCGCGGTCCAGCGCTGCACGTTCTTGTAGTCCTGAACCGAGAGGAATTCGCCGGCATTGTAGAGCAGTCCCTGCGCCAGGCCGCCATACCAGGGAAACACCGCGATGTCGGCAATCGTATATTGATCGCCCGCAAGATACTCATTGTCGGCCAGGCGGCGATCGAGCACATCGAGCTGTCGCTTGGTCTCCATCGCGAAACGGTCGATGGCGTATTGGATCTTGAATGGCGCATAGGCATAGAAGTGTCCGAAGCCGCCGCCGAGATAGGGTGCGCTGCCCATCTGCCAGAACAGCCAGGACAGACATTCGGCCCGCGTCGGCGTATCCTTTGGCAGAAACGCGCCGAACTTCTCCGCCAGGTGCAACAGGATGGCGCCGGATTCGAACACCCGGAACGGCTTCTCGCCGCTTCGATCCAAGAGCGCCGGGATTTTCGAGTTCGGATTGACCTCGACGAAGCCCGAGCCGAATTGCGCGCCATCGATCCGGATCAGCCAGGCATCGTATTCCGCCCCGCGATGACCTGATGCCAACAACTCCTCGAACATGATGGTGACCTTCTGGCCGTTCGGCGTCGCCAGCGAATAGAGCTGGAAGGGGTGCTTCCCGACCGGCAATTGCTTTTCATGCGTCGCGCCCGCGATCGGCCGGTTGGTGCTGGCGAACTTGCCGCCATTCTCTGCGATCCATTTCCAGACCTTGGGCGGCGTATACGCGGTTTCGTCAGTCATTCGGTGCTCCTGGGGAAGCGCCCACACGGCAACTGGATCGGCGGCGAGGCGGATTGATAAGCGGCAATATAGGATATAGCCGAGAGGCGGAAAGTGCCGGACGCGCACACCGCGCATGCACGCCCGCCGTGCGGTGATTGTGGCTTGACCACGCTTCCCGGTCCTTTGTACGAGAAGCCGCATGAGCAAAAAATCCTATCGCATCGGCATTGACGTAGGAGGAACTTTCACCAAGGCCGCCCTGCTCGACAACATCGACGGCAGCGTGGTCGGGCGCTCGTCCGTTCACACCACCCACGACCATCCCGATGGCGTCGCGGCCGGCGTCATCGAAGTGTTCGAGCGCGTGCTGAGCGATGCCGGGATCGATGCCCGCGATGTGGTCCTGCTCGCCCACAGCACCACGCAAGCCACCAACGCGCTTCTGGAAGGCGACGTGGCGCGGGTCGGAATCCTGGGCCTTGCGGGCGCCAGGGCGGCGAAACTGGCAGAGGCGCAGGTTCGCATCGATCCGATCGAACTGGCGCCCGGCCGCGTGCTTGAAACCTGCAACCGGTTTCTGCTGAGCGACGGGCTCGATCGGAAAGCGGTCGAGAATGCCGTGGCGGCGCTGCGCGCCGAGGGCGCCCAGGTGCTGGTGGCCTCAGCCGCGTTCGGGGTCGACAATACGTCGGCTGAAGAGCTGGTTCGTGATGTCGGCGGCGGGTTCGGCCTGCCGACCACCTGCGGGCACGAGGTGACGCGACTGTACGGACTGACGACGCGAACGCGTACCGCCGTGATCAACGCCTCGATCCTGCCGCGGATGATCGCGACCGCGAACCTGACTGAAACCAGCATCAAGAAAGCCGGCATCGATGCGCCGCTGATGATCATGCGCGGCGACGGCGGCGTGATGGACATCAGCGAAATGCGGCATCGCCCGGCCATGACGATGCTGTCCGGCCCCGCCGCGAGCGTGGCGGGCTCGCTGATGCATGTCGGCATGTCCGACGGAATCTATTTCGAGGTCGGCGGCACCTCGACCAATCTCGGCGTGGTCAAGGCCGGCCGCCCGGTCGTGACCTATGCCAATGTCGGCGGCCACGACACCTATGTCAGCTCGCTCGACGTGCGCGTGCTGGGGGTTGCCGGCGGCAGCCTGATCAGGATCGCGGAGGGCGCGGTGCGCGAGGTCGGGCCGCGAAGCGCCCACATCGCAGGCCTGCGTTATGCCTGCTTCGCGCCGGCCGAGATATTCGCCAACGCCCGCGTCGTGTTGTTCGAGCCGAAGCCCGGCGACGGCGGCGATTTCGTCGCGATCGAGACCGAACATCACGGCCGCTTTGCGTTGACGAACACCTGCGCGGCCAATGCGGCCGCGCTGACGCGCCCCGACATGCATTGCTACGCGCCGCCGGAAGCCGCGCGCGCCGCTTTCGCCCCGCTGGCGGCGATGTTGGGCAAGGACGTCGTCGCGCTGGCAATGGAAGTGCTGGCGTCGGCGGCGGGCAAGGTGACGCCGACGATTCGATCCCTGATCAGGGAATACCAGCTCGACGAGGACCAGCAAGTGCTGATCGGGACAGGCGGCGGCATCGGCGCCTTGTTGCCGACGGTTGCAGAGCAACTGGGTCTGCGGTTCGAGATCGCAAAGGATGCGGAAATCATCTCGTCGATCGGCGCCGCACTCGCCATGGTTCGCGAGGTCGTCGAACGGGTCAATCCCGATCCGTCGTCGGACGACATCGCGCATCTGCGCGAGGAAACGCTGCAAGCAATTGCCAAATTGGGTGCCGATCCGAAGACGGTCGACGTTTCCGTGGAGATCGATCGCCAGACCGGCCGGATCCGCGCCATCGCCACCGGCGCCGCCGCGCTTCGCAGTTCCGGGGACACCGAAACCGTCTCGGAGCGGCAGGCCTGCCGGATCGCGGCCCGGTCGCTCCGCCTGTCGGAGGACGACATCGAACTCGCCGCCGAAACTCCGGGCGCCTTTGTCTACACTCCGAAAACCGGCGCGGCGCATTCGCTGCGGATCGTCGATCGCCGCGGCAACGTGCGTTTGCAGCGCAGCCATGCAGTTGTGCAGCGGACAACCGTTGCAAACTGGCGGAATTCCTTGCAATCGATGCACCTGTTCGGGCCTCAAGACCCACCCGACGCCTTTTTCGGCGCGGTTTTGCTGTATGATAGCCATCTGCTCGACGTGACCGACGAAAGCCTTTATTCCAATGCGGTCAAGATCGTGGACAGCGAGCTTGCGGGCGTGCCGCCCCAAACGCCGGTGGTCCTGATCGGCCTCGGACGAGCGACGTTGGTCGAGGAAATGCGAGAGGAGAACGGTGATGGAGAAGTTTGAGAAGCTGACGGCGGTGGCCGCGCCGATGGGAATTCCCAACGTCGATACCGACGCGATCATTCCCAAGCAGTTCCTCAAGACGATCAAGCGGGCCGGGCTCGGCAAGGCGCTGTTTTCCGAACGGCGCTACGTCGAGAACGGCGAAGAGCGCCCGGACTTCGTGCTGAACCAGGGACCTTTCCGCAAAGCCAAGATCCTGGTCGCCGGCGAAAACTTCGGTTGCGGATCGAGCCGCGAGCACGCGCCCTGGGCGCTGCTCGATTTCGGCATCCGCTGCGTGATCGCGCCGTCGTTCGCCGACATCTTCTACAACAACATGTTCAAGAACGGCATGTTGCCGGTCAAGCTGAGCGCCAAGCGCGTGCATGAACTGATTCAGTTCCTGACCGAGCTGCCGGGCGCCGAGATCACCGTCGATCTGCGCGAGCAGACTGTCACCGGGCCTGACGGAAAGGTCGACCATTTCGACGTCGCCGCGTTCTCGCGCGAAAGTCTTCTGAACGGTTACGACGAGATCGAGCTGTCGCTGTTGCAGAAGGACAAGATCGCAGCCTTTGAGAAGAAGAAGCACGCCGAGCATCCCTGGCTGTAAGCGCGCCGGCGCTCGCCGGAGAAGCCACGCAAATAATCGCGACGAACAATCAAGACAAACAATGAAGGCGGAATGAGCCGACGCTCATTCCGCCTTTTCTCTTGCCTCCAATATCGGCCTGTCCGGCTGACAATCAGGCCAGCCAGAATTCCGGCAGCGCCGGCGACAACCTGCCACCGACCCGAACGGCTGCCACGTTCAGCGCAAGCCCTGTCGCATCGTCGGTCTCGACCGCCATGCCGCACAGGCTCGCCGTGCCCAGCGCCGGCTCGAAACGCGCCGCCGGAATGCCCGAAGTAAAGCGCCGGATCGGCTCGTCCTTCTGCATGCCAATGATGGAATCGTAATCGCCGGTCATGCCGGCGTCGGTCATATACGCGGTGCCGCCGGCGAGAATCTGATGGTCGGCGGTCGGCACATGGGTGTGGGTGCCGACCACGAGACTGGCGCGGCCGTCGCAGAAATAGCCGATCGCCTGCTTTTCGCTCGAGGCCTCGCCGTGGAAATCGACCACCACCGCGTCCGCCGCGTCGCGCAGCGGACAGGCCGCAAGCTCACGGGCCAGGATCGCGAAGGGATCATCGAACGGGGTCATGAACACGCGGCCGATGGCGTTGATGACGAGCGCGCGCTTGCCGCTCTTGGTATCGATCAAGGCGGCGCCGCGGCCCGGCGTGCCGGATGGAAAATTGCAGGGGCGAATGAGGCGCGGCGCGCGCTCGATGAACACCAGCGCCTCGCGCTGATCCCAGGCGTGATTGCCGAGCGTGATCGCATCAGCGCCGGCATCGAGCAGTTCCTGATAGATCGCTTCCGTGATCCCAAAACCGCCGGCCGCATTCTCGCCATTGACCACGACGAGATCGAGCGACCAGTTGCGGACCATTTCGGGCAGATGTTCCGACACCGCGGTGCGGCCGGACCGGCCGACCACGTCGCCGACGAACAGGATACGCAATCGAAGCTCCTAGCTGGTCCGAAAATCGAACGTCTTGTTTTCCGTTAGCACATAATCCAGCGCGACGTCGTGCGCCAGCGAGGGAACAGCCTTGATTTCCTGCGCGGCAAAAGCGAGGCCGACCGTGATGATCGGCTTTGACTTGCGCAAGTGCGCCAGCGTGAAGTCGTAATGGCCGGCGCCATAGCCGATACGGTGGCCGAGCCGGTCGAAGGCAGCACACGGCACCAGCATGATGTCGGGAATGAGCTCGGCCATCGCCGGCGAAGGCTCGAGAATGCCGAGCGGGCCCATCGTCAGCCGATCGCCGGGCGACCACGCCCGAAACGAGAGCGACTTGCCGCGCCCGAGAATCGCCGGCAGCGCCAGCCTTGCGCCTTGCGCGGCGAGTTTGTGCATCAAGGGCATCGGATCGAGTTCACTGCGGATCGGCGAATAGCCGGAAACAACAGCGCCGGGCTCGATCCGGAACGGCAGGCCGCGCGCGGCAAGCTTCTCGCCGGCCAAAGCGCGCGTCTCTGCCTCCATCGCATCGCGCGCTTCGAGCGCGGTCTTGCGAAGATGACCCTTGGACGGAAGTGTGGACATGCGCGGCCCCCTGCCATGTAACGCCACATCACGCCGAAAGAGAAAAGTGCGAAGCCGCGGTCGCCGTTGGAGCGCTCGATCCCGGAGTTCCCTACGAAAGTAGGTGGGCACCATATGTCCGGGTCCACGGACCCGGCCAGGGACAGTTCCCTAAAGGATCGATAAGGCCCCGGGGATATATGGCTCCTGACGCGCGACGCAGCCTCGCGAATGCAATGTAACAACGACGCGGCGAAATCGCCAGCGGCGGCGGGGCCGGATGCACCGCCCTTTCCCCGATTCTCAATGTGGGAGACGCGCTTTGTGGGTCTCGATAATCGGTCCGGACGTTGCCCGCTCTGTGATTTGCCAGACGGCGCAAGGATGATTTGAAGGCGCAGAAAAAAAGCCCGGCGCTTGGCCGGGCTTTTCGTCATCTAGTGATGTTCGCGGCCGGGAGCACCGGCCGGTCCGCCGCCACCGCGCGGCGCTGCGTTGATGTGCGGCGCGCCGCCGCCACCATGCGGCATCGCGGGCGCCGCGTGCGACATCGGGGCCTGCGCCCGTGCGTTCACCGGCGAATTGCCGCCGACCGTCGGCTTCGCGACACGCTGCATCGGACGCGCCGTCGGCGCAGCGGAGAAGCGCGCGCCTTCACGCGCTCTTGCCGCAGGCGGCTGCATGCGCGCATTAACGCGGGCCGCCCCTCGCTCGTTGCCGAAGCGCTCACGGCCCGTGATGCCCTCACGGCCCACGCGCGCGCCGTCAAAGCGCTCGCGGCCCCTCATGCCCTCACGTCCCAAGGCTTCACGTCCCAAGGCTTCACGTCCGCGCAGGCCGCGCTGGTCGCGGAATTGCGCGTTGCGATCGCGCATCCCGCGTCCTTCGAAGCCGCCGCGCGGCGTTCGGCCCTGCGAAATCGCGGCGTTGCGCGTTGCCGCGCGACCGATGCGAGTCGCCGAGCGATCGATGGTCATCCGCGACGCCTCGCGCCGATGCGAGGTCCAATAGTTGGACCAGTACGCCTGGCGGTGATACCACGGCCGTCCCGCATAATAGCTTGACCAATACGAGCTCAACACGAACGGCACGATCGGCACGTCGATCTCATCGACATAATCGGGAAGATAGACGTAGCTGTTGTGGTAGAGATATTCGAGATATTGCGACGATATCCAGCCGCGGTCGTCAGACCAGCTGACGTCGCACCAGGCATCGCCCCTCAGACATCCGTGGATGTTGACGCGGGCGCCGCCGGGAATGCGATCGACCAATGGGAAGCCCGGACCGGGACCGGCCCTCAGGCCGGCTGATGTCGTGACGATGCCGGGCGCCGCGAGGGCGGCGGTCGGCGCGAGCAGCATGGCTGCTGTCAGAACTGCTTTTAGTTTCATGGCACACTCCTCCTTTGACAGCCGAACGTTCGACCGCTGCGCTCGTTCCGGGAAAGATCGTCGCATGCGCTAAAATGGTGAAGGGATCGCGCGGCTCGGCATTGCGGCAGAGCGGCCGTTCATTCACTGTTCATCTGAGAGCCACCGGCAGTTGCGGTGCGATGCCCGCACGCGGCGTTTTCGATGTGATCGGCGAACGGCGTGAAGCGCCGGGCTCTCACTAATTGCAGTTGCGATTTTTCGCATCCGGCATCGCCATAAAACTGATGGTCGCCGGCGCAAACTTCATCGCGCCCGGGCCTGTCGCGATGCCCGCCAGGTCCGACAGGCGATCGACGGCATCTGGATTCAAGAGCGTGCCGTTCAGGCGCACGGCGCTGTCTTGCAGCGTCTCCGCGTCCAGCGTGAAACGCGCGGCGGGAGCGGCCAGCATCAGTTCGTGCGAGCCTTGCGCGTCGTTGTTGATGACCAGCAACACCACGCCGCCCGGCATTCGCCGCTGGCAATGGGCATAGACGTGCAGGCCCTGCGCGATCGGCACGCCGGAATCGAGCACCACCTCGCCCATGAAGCGCCGCCACAGCAGCGCCGCCCAGTAATTCGGCCGCGGCCTGAACGTCTCCTCGTCGAGCAGGCCGTAGTCGCTTCCCACCAGCGTGTTATGCATGACGATCTGCACGCCCGCCTTTGCCAGCCGCCCGAGCTGGTCGAGATATCTGAACGTATCGAGAAAGGTCGAACTCCATCTGTCGCCACCGCAGGCCGCTTGTGCGGTCTCGGTGAGCCAGATCGGCTTGCCGGGCGCAGCGCGGTCCCGCAAGGCGCGATAGAACGTCAGCGTCTGCTCGGTGCGGGAGAGCCACTCCTCGGACAAGGCGGCATCGGCCGGCTCGCCCTTGGCGCAGCGCTCCGATAGTGCGCCATAGTAATGATAGGAAACGGCGTCGATGCCGAAGGCGGACGCCTTAGACAGGTCAGAGGCCTCGGCGTTACGGCCTGCGGTGCCGGGTCCAAGGATCAATACCTCCGGCGCGGTCTTTTTCATGAAGGCATGAAAGATGCGAAAATCCGCCGCGAAGGCGGCGGCGTCATAGCCGGCCGGCGCGCCGCCGATCGCAGGCAGATCCGGCTCGTTCATCAGTTCGGTCGCGACGATGTTTCCACCCACGGCGCGGGTTGCGGATATCATCCGCTGCGCGACGTCGGGCTCCCATATGCCCTTCGCGTCACGCGTAGGCGCACTGATCGCAAAGGACGTGACGATCGGCGCGTCGACAGCGTTCGAAAAATCGATCACCTCGCGCCACCGATGCGCGGTCAACACGCTCCTGTAGCCGGCCGGAGGCCGCATCAAAGTGTCGTCCGATCCGGCAAAGAACGTCGTATTGGCCCAGGTGCCGCTAACGCGCATCAGCGACGGCGAAAGCGCGGCTGCGCGTTTCCGCAATGATTTATTAGTGAGATCGATCGGCGGCCGCTGTGAGAACAGGGTGTCGTTTCCAACAGGGGCAGAGCGTTGCGTTTCGAGGGCATAAGGCTTCCAGAACGGCCCGCCCGTGACCCCCACCATCTCGATGTTGAAGGATTGAAAGCGCGCGTCGACCGCGCCGATGGCGGCCAGCTCGGCGGGCGCAATGCGCACGTCAGCGGCGATGGCGGCGCGGCCGTGGGTGACGAAAAATGCCGCTGCGACGGCAAGCACACGAAGCGCGCATGCAGAAACGATCCGGACTGTCTTCATCGAATGATTCTGGATGGCTTTAGCAGCCCGCGCATCCTTGCAATTCGTCGCAGATCCCCTGAGCGGCCGGGTTTCACGCGCGGAACCTTCTGATTTCACTACCGTTATCGGTCGATGCCGGAAACAGAGACCAAAACCAGAGAGCGCGCACCTTCGCCGCAAGACCATTCGGACGAAAAGGCGCCGATCGTCGAAGTCGTCGCCGAGGGCGGCGAGGTCGAGCCGCCTCCGCCCGAAATCGTCGAGCCCGATCCGGAACTGACGCCGGAAGAGGCCGAGGAAGCCCGCAAGGGGTATTTGCTGACGCGGTTCTGGATCAGCGCCCGCGGCTATTGGGGACGCAACGGCGATCGCTTTGCGATTCCGTTTTCCGCCGCACTGCTGGTTCTCATTGCGGGCACGGTCGGCTTTCAGTACGGCATCAATGTGTGGAATCGCGCGATCTTCGATGCGATCGAAAAGCGCGACGCAGCCGTCGTGTATCACCTCACCGCGATGTTCTTTCCGCTCGCGATCGGGAGCCTTGCGCTCGGCGTCGCGCAAGTGTTCGTGCGCATGAGCATCCAGCGCCGCTGGCGCACCTGGCTGACCACCTCGGTGATTTCGCGCTGGCTCGCCAACGGCCGTTACTATCAGCTCAACCTGGTCGGCGGCGATCACAAGAATCCGGAATATCGCATCGCCGAAGATTTGCGGGTGGCAACCGACTCGCCGGTCGATTTTGTCGCCGGCGTCACCTCCGCCTTTCTGTCGGCTTCGACCTTCATCGTCGTGCTCTGGACCATCGGCGGCGCGCTCACCGTGACCGTGAACAATTCGACGGTCACGATTCCCGGCTTTCTGGTCATCGCAGCGGTTCTTTATGCAGCCGTCGCATCAGGATCGATCATGGCGATCGGCCGCCGCTTCGTTCAGATCTCCGAGGACAAGAACCAGGCCGAGGCGGAATTTCGTTACACGCTGACGCGGGTGCGCGAGAACGGCGAAAGCATTGCGCTTCTCGGCGGCGAAGAGGAAGAGCGCGACGGCATCGACCGGACCTTCGGCAATGTGCTGCGGCAATGGGCGCGGCTCGCGGGCCAGCACATGCGCACGACGCTGGTTTCGCAGGGCTCGAGCCTGGTCGCGCCGGTCGTCCCGCTGTTGCTTTGCGCGCCCAAATTTCTCGATGGCTCCATGACGCTGGGCCAGGTGATGCAGGCGGCCTCCGCCTTCACCATTGTGCAGAGCGCGTTCGGATGGCTGGTCGACAACTACCCGCGGCTCGCCGACTGGAATGCGTGCGCGCGCCGGATCGCTTCGCTGATGATGTCGCTCGACGGGCTCGAGCGCGCCGAGAAAGCGGAAGGCTTCGGCCGTATCAGACGTGGCGAAACATCAGGCGAAGCCATGTTGAGCCTCGAGAACCTCTCGGTCTCGCTGGACGATGGAACTGCCGTGGTCGACGAAACCGAAGTCGTCATCGAACCCGGCGAACGCCTGCTCGTCGCTGGCGAGTCCGGTTCAGGCAAGAGCACGCTGGTGCGCGCCATCGCCGGCCTTTGGCCGTGGGGCGGCGGCAGCGTGAATTTCCATCCGGACCGCCGCCTGTTCATGCTGCCACAACGGCCCTATGTGCCATCCGGCACGCTGCGCCGCGCGGTGGCCTATCCCGGCGCGGCGGAAAGCTGGGATGAGAAAGAAATCGCCGAGGCTCTGCACAAAGTGGGGCTCGATCATCTCAGGGAAAAAATCGAAGAGGATGCGCCGTGGGACCAGACGCTCTCCGGCGGCGAGAAGCAGCGCCTCGCCTTCGCCCGGCTGCTGTTGCACAACGCGGACATCGTGGTGCTCGATGAAGCCACCTCCGCGCTCGATGAAAAGAGCCAGGACAAGATCATGGAGATGCTGATGAAGGCGTTGCCGAAGGCAACCATCGTCAGCGTCGCGCATCGCGCCGAACTCGAGGCCTATCACAGCCGCAAGATCACGCTGGAACGGCGCAAGGGCGGCGCGAAGCTCGTCAGCGACATCGAACTGATTCCGCGGAAGGGCAAGAGGGCCTTGCTCGGCCGCTTCCTGCGCAAACGCAAGCCGCAGGCGAAAGCGAAAAAATGAGCGAAAGCCCCGCTTCTCGGCGGGGCTTTCGCCGTTCCAAGTTTCATTCCCCCATTCTCCAAAGCATGGCCGCATGCCGGGATCGCGGAGCGCAACGCAATTTGGCCGCAAGTCGGCCGTTCCGAAACGAAACCATCCTCCTTCAAGAAGCCGGCGCAGGGCTTCGCCGTTCCGTGGTCCACACGCCTTGAAAAACCCGCCCGGCACGCTCCGCAAATTAGGAACTTCGGCAGAGCGTCTCAATTGGCATTGCAGAAACGTTTGACGAAGCGCTTTGCAAGCGCATGAGTGGCTTGATGCGACATCGAAGACGAGCACTGCTTGCGGCCGCTGCGGGCTGCGCCGCCCTCGTCATGGCAGCCGTTTCCGTCCAGGCGCACGACGACGGCCGATACGCTAATTCGCCCTTAAAACCGTGGTTCGACAGCCTGCACAGCAAGGCCGGCGGCGCATGTTGTTCGAACGCCGACGGCATGGCGCTTGCCGACGTCGATTGGGACACCAGGGACGGCCACTATCGCGTGCGTCTCGACGGCGAGTGGATCGACGTTCCCGCCGATAGCGTCATCACCGAGCCGAATCGCGCGGGCCGAACCATGGTGTGGCCGTATTACGTCAACGGGCACCCCCTGATCCGCTGCTTCCTGCCGGGAACGATGACGTGAGCCGTCATCCCGGCGCGGCAACGCGCCCTCACCCGACCGCGGCCTTGGTCCGGCCACGTCGGGACAGTTGCCGCAGCGACACGGCGTGCAGCAGGATCGAGCTCGGCACCACGAAAGCCGGGGTCAGCACGTTCGGATAGATCCCCGAGCCGATGCTCGCTCCCGTAGGCACGATCAACTGAAGCGGCCCGGGTGAAGTGATCAGCCCCATGGTGACCGCGACCACGAAGTCCGCAATGCCGAAGATATTCCAGAGCATCGCCGTCTTTCGTGCCTCGGCGCTTCCCGATGCCAGTGCAATCGCCACCGGTACCGCGAACAGACCGGTCAGCACGTCGCCCGTTCCCGCGGGCACGCCAAATATGCCGGGGATGGCCCCATGCAGCCAGTAAACGAGCCACTGGCTACCGAACACCCGGTAAAGCTGAAGCGCGACCAGCCAGGTCAGCGGCATCGCATCGAGCACCTCACCTACGCGCTTCGACGACAACAGCAACGACGCGCCGATGATCAATGGCAGGAAGATCGCCATCGGAAGCAGCGGCAAGGACGTCACTTCCGGGCGAAACCAGCCGTTGATGGCGGAGCCCCAGGCGAGCGCCATCCAGAGCGTAAACGGGACCATGATCGTCACCCAGGTCGCGCGGCGCTGGTCCGGCGTCAGCTCGGTATTTTCGAGCCCGAGCCACAGGCCGAGCGCAATGAGCCCGTGGACCAGCAGCCGCACGGCCATGGCCGCAATCCCGCTCTCGAGAAGCGCTGGCATGCGCCAGCTCAGCCACGCCCAAAGCAACGTGAACAGCGTGGGCCAGAACATTCCGCGCCAAGCGGAATGCGAGGGGACAATGGCGGCGGATATTGTTTCGCTGCGGTTGTACATCGTGAGGCCCGCTATTGCTTGGGTTCGGGATTGGCCATCAGCAGTCGGAGCGGAAAAAGCGGGCCGACGGCGATGTACTCGTGGTCCAATAGATTTTCCTTGGCGAGCGGCAGGCCATCCATGATCGCGTGCGCCTCGGCGACATCCTTGGTATCCAGCAGGAAGACGGCCCCTCGACCATCACCGCGCGAATACCATTCACGAATCTTCCCGCCGAGATAAAGCTGCACGGTCCCGCGGATTTCAGCCGGCATCACGGCCATAACCTGTTCGCGCGAGACGGCCGCCTTCGCGGTCGAGATCACGAGCACACCCGTGATTGTAGGTGAGGAAGCCTGGGTTTGGGCAACTGCTGGGTTGGTCATCGAGGTAACTCCTGTAAGGCTTAAGGCGAGTGCGAGGACGGCGTTGCGGGCAGATTCGATGGTTCGGTTCGCTACATTCACCGCGAAGCTCCATGATTGCTTGTGGTCAACACCAGCTCGGAAAAGGCGCGAGTCGGCGTTGCGTCTCGACACCGATGGTTGGTGCCGACTTGCAACCCGGATGTAGGCCATTCCTGGCGCGTAGCTATCCGCGATAATCTGGATGGGCCATGAAGCGCAGCTTCACAGTCAGGCGGACCTGCCGATTGCGACAAAGCGATCCAGCTACGGATGAACCGGATTGTTTCGCGCGTTATCGGCCGCGCTTGGCGGAGACCCGCCGGTTCGCAAGGCGCCGCTCACATGGAATGAGGCGGCACAACGCCTCTCCTGATGGATGTATGGCGAGCGACGTGCCGACGACCGACGGAGCAAGGAGAAATTTGGCTGAGTAATACGTCAAGCCCGCCTTGCACCCAAAAGCCGGTCGCCCGCAGCGGCCGTCAGCACTCAAGTCAGAGCTTGAAAAATGCGACAGGGCCAAAGGCGAACGCGATCGCTGCAACCTGAAAAGTTAGTATGACCGCAACGCGCAAGAACTGTTTCCAATCTGCTGTAACCAAAAACGCGACAATGAGTGGTAGCTGCAAAGCAATAAGAAGCTGGAAAATATGGGCGGCTGATCCTTCATCTGTCATACCGGCAACCCATCCTGTGCCGACAGCTATGAGGACCAAGCAAAACGCAAGGAGTGACATAACGGGCGGCGCGATCGCGCCAATGCGATTGATTTCCCGGCGGAGCATAAGAGGATGAGCCTGCGATGCCATGCGATCTAGTTCGAACCCTCGGCGGAAGACCCGGCAAATCGATCCGTCCCGCTACATCAATACCACATCTCGCTAGGGCAAGATGCTGCGCCAAGAGATTTCAAAACAGTCTGTGTCGGCTCAGGGTCATCAACGAAAGCCGTACATCACCCCTGCTCTCATTCCGCTTCGCCGCCGGAAGCGGAAATCGCAGAGACCAGCGCGCAGATTAGCAGGCAGCGCGCCGGCGTCCCTCACCCGATCGCGACGCCGCCGCCGATGGTGCGGTTGAGCACCTGCGTGGTCTTCTCGATGCGGTCGGCGGCCGCGTTGAGCGCATTGGCAACCGCGACCTGCGTCGCCTTGGCGCGGTCGGCCGCAACGGTGCGCACGTCGCGCAGCGCGATCAGCTCTTCCTCCAGCGCGCGGATGCGATTTCCCGCATCCTGCAACTCGTCACACACCGTCAGCGCCGCCATCACCGTGAGGCGCGCATCGCCGATCTCGCCGAACTTGCCGCGCAGGCTCTGAATCCGCGATTCCAGGCTCTCGGCCAGTTTGAGCAGCCGCACCTCCTGGCCTTCTTCGCAGGCCATGCGGTACTGCCGGGCGTTGATCGTCACGTTGATGTGGCTCATGAGATCTCTCCGGCTTCCAGCACCTCGCGGATGGTGCCGATCGCGGCATCGAGCCGTTCGGCGATCTCGCGATTGGAACGTTCGAGCCGTTTCGAGCGCACCAGCGAACTGTCGAGTTCATCGGCCAGCCGCGCGCGATCGGCGCCCAACGCCTGGATCCGCGCCGCCAGCTCGTCCTCGTCACGATCGGCCTCGCGTCGCCGCTCGACCGCCCGCTCCAACGCATCGAGCGCGCCGAGCAGGCGGCGCGTCGCGGCCTCGATGTCGGCGAAAGCCTGTTCGGGCTGGCCCGAACCCTTGACCGTATGATCGTCCATGGCATCGCTCATGACAGCGCGGTGGTCCGATTCTAACATTCGCATCGCCCCCGGCCACGCCGGACGCATTTTGTAAAATCAAGCGCTTGGGAGGAGAAACTTACTTTAACGAACAAGGCTAGCGCAACGCCGCTTCGGAACTATGCACCGCAAAGCAGGTTGAAATAATCCATTGGCGCAACGGCTCGGGATTCGGCGTCGTTCGCGCCGCAAGCTGGCGGCGCGGCGTTCTGAGCCAAGGCCACACGAGATCAATAAGTTAGCCAGCCTCCCTTCGATTCCGGGGTTCGAAACCTGGGCCGCAAACTGCAACGGACTTTGGAATCGGGACACGAGGCGCGCCAAATCCGGCGCACTTCCTTTGACTTTGGCAGATGAGGTGCTATCCAGCCCTTGACTTTAAGGTTCCATCCGAGGGCGTGCACTGTGCATCCTCACCCGTGCGCTGACCGCGCAGGTTCACCCAAACATCTCAATATCTGACGGAATTTCATCATGACGAAGGTCGATCACGTCCGCATGGCCAATGCGATCCGGGGGCTTGCGATGGACGCGGTCGAGAAGGCGAAGTCCGGTCATCCCGGCCTGCCGATGGGCGCCGCCGACGTCGCAACCGTGCTGTTCACGCAGTTTCTGAAATACGACGCCGCCGACCCGGCGTGGCCGGATCGCGACCGTTTCGTGTTGTCCGCCGGCCACGGTTCGATGCTGCTGTACGCGCTGCTGTATCTCACCGGCAACAAGGACATGACCCTCGATCAGATCAAGCGCTTCCGTCAGGTCGATTCGCTCACCCCCGGTCACCCCGAGAACTTCCGCACCAAGGGCATCGAGACCACGACCGGCCCGCTCGGCCAGGGCATTGCGACCTCGGTCGGCATGGCGTTGGCGGAAAAGATGCTGGCGGCCGAATTCGGCAAGAAGATCGTCGACCACCACACTTACGTGCTGGCCTCCGACGGCGACCTGATGGAAGGCGTATCGCAGGAAGCGATCGCAATGGCCGGACACTGGCGGCTCAACAAGCTGATCGTGCTCTACGACGACAACGGCATCTCGATCGACGGGCCGACCTCGATTGCCGACTCGGTCGATCAGGTCAAGCGCTTCAAGTCCGCGGGCTGGGCCGCCGAGTTGATCGACGGCCAGGACCAGGCGGCGATCGCGGCGGCGATCACGCGCGCAAGACAATCCAACAAGCCCTCGCTGATCGCCTGCAAGACCACGATCGGCTATGGCGCCCCCACCAAGGCCGGCACTGCCAAAGCGCATGGCGAGGCGCTCGGGGCGGACGAGCTCAAAGGTGCCAAGGAAAGGCTCGGCATCTCGCTCGAGCCGTTCTCCGTGCCGGACGATGTGCTCAAGGCCTGGCGCGAAGCCGGCAGCCGCGGCGCCGCGGCGCGCGCCGACTGGGACGCCCGCTATGCGGAGCTCGGGCCGCGCAAGCGCGCCGAATTCGAACGCCGTCTGCGCCATGAGCGGCCGGCCTCGCTCGCCAAGGCGCTGCGCGACCACAAGAAGAAGCTCCTGGAAAACCCGCTCAACATCGCCACGCGCAAATCTTCCGAAGCCGCGATCGATGCGATCGCGGAAGCGATGCCGATGGAATTCGTCGGCGGTTCGGCCGACCTCACCGGCTCCAACAACAACAAGCCGAAATCGGCCGAGGCGTTCGGCGCCAAGTCTCCGAAGGGCCGCTTCATCCATTACGGCATCCGCGAGCACGGCATGGCTGCTGCCATGAACGGCATCTTCCTGCACGGCGGCTTTGCGCCGAATGGCGCAACCTTCCTGGTCTTCACCGACTATGCGCGCCCGGCCATGCGGCTTGCCGCGTTGATGGGAACGGGTGTGGTCTATGTGATGACGCACGATTCGATCGGTCTCGGCGAAGACGGCCCGACGCACCAGCCGGTCGAGCACCTCGCGGCATTGCGCGCCATCCCGAACATGCGCGTGTTCCGCCCCTGCGATGCGGTCGAAGTCGCCGAATGCTGGGAATTGGCGCTGAACCGCACCACCGGCCCGACGGTGCTGGCGCTGACCCGACAGAACCTGCCCCAACTGCGTACCTCCGCGCCGTCGGACAACCCCTGCGGCCACGGCGGCTATGAATTGGTCCCGGCTTCGGGCGAGGCGAAGGTGTCGCTGTTTGCCTCCGGCTCCGAGGTCGAGATCGCGGTCGCCGCTCAGAAGGAACTGGCCGGCCGCGGCATCGCGACGCGGGTGGTCTCGGTGCCCTCGCTCGAACTGCTGTTGTCGCAGCCCGAGGACAAGCAAAAAGCCGTCATCGGCAATGCGCCGGTGAAAGTGGCGATCGAGGCCGCCGTCCGCTGGGGCTGGGATGCCGTGATCGGCCACGACGGCCTCTTCATCGGCATGCATGGTTTCGGCGAAAGCGGGCCCGCCAAGGACCTTTACAAGCACTTCGGAATTACCGCCGAGGCCACGGTTAACGCAGTTCTGAAGCGCGTGAACTAAGCAACCACGAAGCGAGTTACCTCTCCCCGTCCGGGAGAGATTAACCGACCGCGCGCTTTATCAGGCAAGCCATGTCCGCCGACAGGTTGAGATTGTCCGGAAAAAGGTCTAGCAAAAGCGATCTTTTCCGCCTCCGCCCGGCCGAACCGGGCGAACCGCCCAAAACATCCTTGCGGGACCCGCCCGTAGGGATGATCGGGGCTATTAAAGGAGAAACACCATGGCAGTCCGGGTCGCTATCAACGGGTTTGGCCGCATTGGCCGCAACGTGCTGCGTGCCATCGCCGAGTCCGGCCGCAAGGATATCGAGGTGGTCGGCATCAACGATCTCGGTCCCGTCGAGACCAATGCCCATCTGCTCCGCTTCGACTCGGTTCACGGCCGCTTTCCCGGCAAGGTGACGGTGGAAGGGGACTCGATCAGCCTCGGCAACGGCAAGATCAAGGTCTCGGCCGAACGCGATCCGTCGAAACTGCCGTGGAAGGCGCTCGGCGTCGACATCGCGCTCGAATGCACCGGCATCTTCACCGCCAAGGACAAGGCCTCCGCCCACCTGACCGCCGGCGCCAAGCGCGTGCTGGTCTCGGCCCCGGCCGAGAACGCCGACGCCACGATCGTCTACGGGGTCAACCACGACAAGCTCACCAAAGAGCACCTCGTGGTCTCCAACGGTTCCTGCACCACCAACTGCCTGGCGCCGGTCGCCAAGGTGCTCAACGACCCCGTCGGCATCGAGACCGGCTTCATGACCACCATCCACGCCTATACCGGCGACCAGCCGACGCTCGACACCCTGCACAAGGACCTCTATCGCGGCCGCGCCGCCGCGATGTCGATGATCCCGACCTCGACAGGAGCGGCGAAAGCGATCGGCCTCGTGCTGCCCGAACTGAACGGCAAGCTCGATGGCGTTGCGATCCGCGTCCCGACCCCGAACGTCTCGGTGGTCGACCTCAAGATCGTCGCCTCGCGCAAGACCACCAAGGAAGAAATCAACGAGGCGATGAAGCGGGCCGCCGAGCAGCAGCTCAAGGGCATCCTCGGCTACACCACGCATCCGAACGTCTCGATCGACTTCAACCACGACCCGCACTCCTCGACCTTCCACATGGACCAGACCAAGGTGCAGAACGGCACGCTGGTGCGCGTGATGTCCTGGTATGACAACGAGTGGGGCTTCTCCAACCGGATGGCCGACACCGCCGTCGCGATGGGCAAGCTGGGTTAAGTCACTTCTCCTGTCCCGGACGCGATGCAGCGCTCCGGCGGTGCATCGCTGATCCGGGACCCATGGACCCGGATCTAAAGCGTAGGTCCCGGTTCTGCATGGCGGCACTCCGCGCCGCGATGCGCCCGGGACAAGGAAGCGCACCAATGACAAAACCATTCCGCACCCTCGACGACGTCGACGTGAAGGGCAAACGCGTGCTGCTGCGCGTCGATCTCAACGTGCCCATGGAAAACGGCCGCGTCACCGACGCCACGCGTCTGGAACGCGTCGCGCCGACCATCCGCGAAATCGCCGACAAAGGCGGCAAGGTGATCCTGCTGGCGCATTTCGGCCGGCCCAAGGGGCGCGACCCCAAGGAATCGCTCAAGCCGGTCGCCGCCGCGCTGTCGCACACGGTCAACAAGCAGGTCGCCTTTGCCGACGACTGCGTCGGCGAGGTCGCGCAAAAGGCCGTCGCGGCGCTGAAGGACGGCGAGATTCTCTGCCTGGAAAACACCCGCTTCCACAAGGAGGAAGAAAAGAACGATCCGGCCTTTGTCACTGAACTCGCCAAGCTCGGCGACATCTGGGTCAATGACGCGTTCTCCGCGGCGCATCGCGCCCACGCTTCCACCGAAGGCCTCGGCCACAAGCTGCCGGCCTATGCCGGGCGGACCATGCAGGCCGAACTCGATGCGCTTTCCAAGGCACTGGAAGCCCCGACGCGACCGGTGATCGCGATCATCGGCGGCGCCAAGGTTTCCACCAAGATCGATCTGTTGGAAAACCTCGTCAGCAAGGTCGATGCGCTGGTGATCGGCGGCGGCATGGCCAACACCTTCCTGCACGCGCAGGGCATCGGCGTCGGCAAATCGCTGGCGGAGAAGGATCTTGCTTCGACGGCGCAGCGGATCATGGAAAAAGCGACCGCGGCCAATTGCGCGATCATCCTGCCCGTGGATGCCGTGGTGGCGTTTCATTTCGCCGCCAACTCGCCGTCGCATGCCTATGGCCTGGACGCGATTCCGTCCGACGGCATGATCCTCGACATCGGCCCGCAATCGACGGCGCGGATTCACTCGGCGATCGACGACGCCAAGACGCTGGTCTGGAACGGCCCGCTCGGCGCCTTCGAGATGACGCCGTTCGACCGCGGCACCATGGTCGCGGCGCGCCACGCCGCCGAACGCACCAAAGCCAAGAAGCTGGTGTCGGTTGCCGGCGGCGGCGACACCGTGGCGGCGCTTAATCAGGCAGGCGTGGCCGGTGATTTCAGCTATGTTTCGACCGCAGGTGGCGCATTCCTTGAATGGATGGAGGGGAAACCCCTGCCCGGCGTCGAAGTTTTGAAGAAGCAATAGTTCATATCGGGCGGAAGCCCCAGCGCGGAGAAGAATTGCATGGCTCGGATCACGTTGCGCCAATTGCTCGACCACGCGGCGGAGCACGACTACGGCGTGCCGGCCTTCAACATCAACAATATGGAACAGGCGCTCGCGATCATGGAGGC
>NZ_DASSRP010000116.1:0-14998 GCF_035701725.1 Bradyrhizobium sp. | reverse complement strand
CGAGCTCTCGATGGCGAACGGGCAACTCTCCGAGACGGTCGATGGATACCCCTCGCCAGGGCTCGGGCTCTTCTATCAGGCGCCGCGCTGGCGCTGGTGGCTGGTCAAGCTGCTCGAGACCTCAGGCTTGAGGAAATAGGAGGTCGAGAAAATAGCCGTTGTTTAGGCCGCCTGCCTTGCAGGCCAAACAGCGTGGAGCCACGGCCTGCATCAAACGGCGGCACCTTAACGAATCGCGCCTGATGCGGTAAGAAGATCCAAGCTCTCGTTCCATCAAAGGCTTGCATGTTAGCTCCATTCATTGATCCAAGTGACGACGCGAAAATGTTCGACATCGCGCCGGTCTCGCTCTGGATCGAGGACTACAGCGCGGTTCGAACCTTGTTCGAGCAGTGGCGTGCCGTGGGCGTGACCGATGTCAGGTCATTCCTCGCCACCAGTCCGGAACGCGTGCGACAGTGTTCACAGCGCATCCGCGTGCTGAAGGTCAACCGCAAGACCCTTTCGTTGTTCGGCGCCCGTGACCTTGACCATCTGATGGCCAATCTCGACCAGGTGCTGCGCGACGACACGTTCAAGAGCCATGTCCAGGAACTCGCCCAGCTCTGGGACGGCCAGACCAGCTTCTCCAGCCACACGGTGAACTACACGCTGGCCGGTGAACGTCTCGACATTCAGCTTCATGGCACCATTCTTCCGGGCCATGAGCAAAGCTGGGACCGCGTCATGGTGGCGATCGAGGACGTCACTGACCGGGAAAAGGCCCGCCGCCGCCTCGTCGAGAGCGAAAACTACGCATCCGGCCTGTTTGCCCATTCGCCGGTTTCGCTCTGGGTGGAGGACTTCAGCGCCCTGAAGCGCTTGATCGATGACGTGCGCGCGCGCGGGGTTGAGGATTTCCGCGTCTTCACCGATGTGCATGAGGAGTTCGTCTCGCGCTGCATGAATGAGATCCGCGTGCTCGACGTCAACAGTCGAACGCTCGAACTATTCGGCGCGCCGGACAAGGAGACCCTGCTGCGCAAACTCCCCGCGGTGTTTCGCGACGAGATGGAGCCGCATTTCCGCGAACAGCTCATCGATCTCTGGGACGGCAAGCTGTTCCAGCAGCGCGAGGTGGTGAACTATGCGCTCGACGGCACCAAGCTGCATCTTCTGCTGCAATTCTCTGTGCTGCCCGGCCATGAGCGGGACTGGGCGCTGGTGCAGGTTGCGCTGACCGACATCACCGCGCGCAAGAAAGCGGAGGCCTACCTCGAATATCTCGGCTCCCACGACGTGCTGACGCGCACGTTAAATCGTTCGTTCTATATCGACGAACTCAATCGGCTCGAACGCAAGGGGCCGCAGCCGGTCACCATCGTCATCGCCGACATCAACGGTCTGAAGGCGGCCAACGACGAATTCGGCCACGTCGCCGGCGACGCGCTGTTGCGCCGGGCGGGCGAAGTGTTCGGCTCGCTAGTGGAGAAACCGGCTTCGGTCGCACGTATCGGCGGTGACGAGTTCGCGGTGTTGCTGCCCGGTACCGACAGCGTTGTCGGGGAAGCCGTTCTCGGCACACTTGCCGAGCTCCTCGAGCTTAACAACCAGTACTATCCGGACATCCCGCTTGGCATCTCGACCGGGATCGCAACCAGCCGGCCGGGCGAGCGGCTGGAACAGACGGCCAAACGCGCCGACATGAAGATGCTTCAGGCCAAGCGCATGCATTATCTGCAAGCCAATCGGGACCAGCGCGGAGCTGGTACGTCGTAAGACGCCCCTCGCGTCGGTGCCGACGCAACCAAGGATTTGGGAGCGTCAATTCTCGGCTCGGGAAATCGACGATTTTGCCGAAGTGGCGCACCCGACACGATTCGAACGTGTGACCTTTGCCTTCGGAGGGCAACGCTCTATCCAGCTGAGCTACGGGTGCGTTGCGGTTCATTTAGCCGATTGGCCCGGTATCGGCAATGCCCGCCCGCGGGCCGCGTTGCCTTGGTCTCGCAGAGACGCCCCCCGCCAGCCAGCGATGGCAATCTTGATTTTGTCGGGTGAACATCGTCCAGTAGCCCCGAAACAGACGTAACGACGGCGCCCGGCAGCCGTTCTGCCGTGTTCGGGCCGCGCTCTTCACCGGTCTTGCGAGGGGGAACTTGCGCATCATGGGAGATCAATCCGAGGCTTCCAGCGGCGCCGCGGGCTGGCCGATCTTTCGTTCGCTGTCCAACTATCGCCTGTCCTATCTCAGGGGGGATTTGTTCTCCGGCTTGACTCTCGCCGCAATCGTCGTGCCGGAGCAGATGGCGACCGCGCGTCTTGGCGGCTTTGCGCCGCAGATCGGTTTTTTCGCCTTCGTCGCCGGTTCGATCGCCTTTGCGGTGTTCGGCGGCAACCGCTTCCTGTCGTCGGGCGCGGATTCGACCATCACGCCGATCTTTGCCGGCGGACTTGCCGCACTGGCTGCGGCGGGCTCACCGGATTACGCCACGCTGGCAGCCGCGCTCGCGCTGATGACCGGACTGATGCTGGTGGCATCGGGCATTTTCCGTCTGGGCTGGATCGCCGATCTGCTGTCGATCCCGGTCACCATCGGTTTTCTCGCCGGCATTTCGGCGCACATCCTGATCTCGCAGCTGCCGGCGATCCTCGGACTGCCGGCGGCCGAAGGTCCCATGCTTGAGCGGCTGGCGATCCTGCTCGCACATCTCGGCGAGGCCAACGGCTTTACGCTCGTCATCGGTCTTGGCGTGCTCGCGATCATCGCGCTGTCCGAGCAGATCGATGCGCGGATTCCCGGTGCCTTGATCGGCCTGGCGCTGGCCGCTGCCGCGGTGGTGCTGTTGCGTCTCGAGGCGCGCGGGGTCAGTGTTCTCGGCAGCATTTCGGTTGAGAGGCCCGCGCTCGAAATTCCAGTGATATCCGCTGGCCGCCTGACCAGCCTGTTGTCGCTCAGCCTCATCATTTCGGTGGTCGTGATGGTGCAGACTGCGGCAACGACGCGCTCGTTTCCCACCGATCCCAACGAGCCGCCCGACGTCAATCGCGACTTCATCGGCGTCGGCGTCGGCAGCGTCTTTGCCGGGCTGATCGGCGCCTTTCCGGTCAATGCGAGCCCGCCGCGCACGGCCGTGGTATCGGAAACCGGCGGCCGCTCGCAGATCGCGGGACTTGCCGCAGTCGCAATCGTCATTCTGCTGCTCGCCTTTGGCACCGCATTGCTGCACCGAATCCCCAACGCCGCGCTTGGCGGCGTTCTGTTGTTCGTCGCGCTGCGCATCATCCGCTTCCGCCAAATCATGACCGTCGCCCGGCAATCGCTCGGCGAATTTCTGCTGATCCTGGCGACAGCGGCGGCGATCATCGTGCTGCCGATCGAACAGGGCGTCGGCCTGGGTATCGGACTGTCGCTGCTGCATGGCATCTGGAGCACGACGCGCGCCCGCGTGCAGCCGTTCGAGCGCGTGCCCGGCACCTCGATCTGGTGGCCGGTCGGTTCCAAGCTCCCGGGTGAGCAGGAAGCAGGCGTGATCGTCGTCGGCTTCCAGGCGCCGTTATCGTTCCTCAATGCCTATGAATTCCGGCGCGATATCCTCGCCCGCCTGACCTCGGCGTCGCAAAAAATCCGTCTCTTGGTGCTGGAGGCGACCGGCATCGTCGAGATCGATTTCACCGCATCCCAGGTGCTGGCCGAGGTCATCCGGCAGTGCCAAGCCGCCGGAATCGATTTCACCATCGCGCGTCTTGAGTCCACACGCGCGCAGGAAGCGCTGGTGCGGTTCGGCATTACGGATCTGCTCGGCCCCGATCGTCAATTTCACAGCGTAGAGGAAGCGATCCGCGCCCGCACCGGCAAGGACGTGACGGGATGACGGTCCGATCGAGCGTGGCGTTTCAAAAACTTCGGAAGCGGACACTAGGCCGGAACGATTGCACGCCCGATCGGCCAGAGCGCAATGCCGGCGAGTTTCAGATGCGCCCAGGCGAAGGGAATGCCGATGATCGTCACGGCGAGAATGATCGCCGTCACGAGGTGACCGAGCGCGAGCCACCAACCGGCGAGCAGGAGCCAGATCAAGTTGCCGATGAATCCCAGCAGGCCGGTACCGAGATCGGACTGCCCGGTCAGCAGATCGCGGCGCACCGCCCGCTGACCGAACGGCAACAACGTATAGACCGCGATGTTGAACGCGGCCCGCGCCCACGGTAGACCGATAATGGTGATCGCCATGATGATCGCGGCGACAACCCAGCCTGCCGACATCCACACGCCGCCGAGCAGCAGCCACAGGATGTTCAGAAATATCGAAACGGGTTGCATGAAGATTCTTCCTCGGTCGGTTGCCGCGCGAGGATAGCAAGGAAGCCGCGATCCCGGAATGACCTAAGAAGCCCCTGCCTTATGAAAGCCCGGCGCGCCATCATTCGATCGTCACAATTTCGGTAGCCACGCGGGATTCGCGACTGCCTTGACGAGCAGCCCCTCTCAGCCGGACGGAAATGTCGGAAACCGTGCCCTTAGCGGCGGTAGCGCGCCGGGCGTGCATCGTTGCTGCGGCGATTTTCCTGCACCGGCCGGCTCGATTCGCTGACGCGCGTTTCGCTGGACGCCGGGACGACGAGCTTGAGCTCTTCCAGAAAGATCGGACGCGCGAAGTAAAAGCCCTGGGCATAACGAATGCGGCTGGCGGCCTGCAGGTAGGCCAGCTCCTCGAAGGTTTCGATGCCCTCCGCAATCATGGTGATGCCGAGCGCCTCGGCGAGCGATTCGATCGCGCGCAGAATCCCCTGGCTGCGCGGACGAAGATGAATGTCCTTGATGAAGGAACGGTCGATCTTGATTTCGTCGGCCGTGATGTCGGCCAGCGCCGACAATGACGAATAGCCGGTGCCGAAATCATCGATCGAGATGCCGACCCCGAGTTCGCGCAGCATCGGCACCACCTCGCTCTGAAACCGCGTCTTGGTGACGAAAGCGTCTTCCGTGACTTCGATCATGAAGCGCCTGGGAAAGCCGGTGGCTTTCAGTGCGTCGGCAAACGAGCGCATGAACGCGGGACTGTCGGCTTGCTTGGCCGCGACGTTGATGCTGATTGTCGCCGTCGGGCCGAAGGTCTCGTTGATGAGATCGATCGATTTGACGATCTCCGCCAGCACCAGATGCGTCAGCTCGTCGATCAAGCCGAGTTCGGCGGCGAGATCGATGAAGGTCCCGGGAGCCTGAATCACGCCGTCGTCGTCACGCAGGCGCACCAGCGCCTCGACGCCTTCCACGACCTTGGTCCGGATGTCGACTTTGGGTTGGAATGCGCAGCAGAACCGCTTCTCCAGGATGGCATGCCGCAGCGATTGCTCGACCTTCATACGCGCGAGCGCCTCGCGCTCCATGCTGCTGTTGAAGAAAGCGGCCGCGCCCTTGCCCTCGTTCTTGATCCGATACATCGCGATATCGGCGTTCTGCAGCAGCGCATCGTAGCTGCGGCCGTGATCGGGAAACAGGCTGACACCGATCGATATCGAGGCAAAGATCTCGGATTCATCGATAAAGAACGGCGCTTTCAGCCGCTGCAAGGTCGCCTCGATATACTCGGCCACTTCCTGTTCGTTGTCGATCGGCGCGAGCAGCAGCAGAAATTCATCACCGCTGATTCGCGACAACATGTCGGTTTCGCGCAAATTGAGCCCGAGCCGCCTGGCGACTTCGATCAAAAGCGAGTCTCCGACCGCATGGCCGTAATAGTCGTTGATGTGTTTGAAATTATCGATATCGAGAAAAGCGACTGCAAAGGCATTGCCAGGCTCATAGCTCTTGATCAGGCTTTGCACGCGATGTTCGATCACCCGCCGCATCGGCAGGCCCGTCAGCTCGTCAAAATAAGCGGCGCGGAACAGGTGGTCCTCGACCGCTTTTTGCTCGCTGATATCGCTCGAACACGACAACAACAGATTGCGGCCCGCAATGGACACCGGGCGGTGTGCCGCGAGGAGAACCTGCGATCCGTTGCCGGCGCCGGCCAGTTCGGCAACGCTCGTGCGCCCGGCGCGGAGCAGCTCCAGCCCGATCGCCCGCCGCTCGTCCAGATGCTTTTCGGCGATCTCGTTGCATGATCCTGCGGCGAGCCCGAGCTGCGAAACGGCGGCGTCGTTGATCAAAACAAAGCGGCCGTCTTCGTCCTGAACCGTGACGCCGGCCGGAAGCAGGCGGAGAATATCCCGCAACAGGCCGGAATCGCGATCGGGAGCGAATTCAGCTTGATCGTGCTGGGGAGACGGCATCTCGCGCGGACTGTTCATGGCCGGCGGAGACTCGCAAAGTCTCTTGTAGTTTTGGTTAAGTGCGCCATCACGGACCGACGCTCAAACGCCTCGATCGCAAGCTGCCGCGATTGTCATTAACAGAACGTCAACGGATCAGGCGGCGAGGGCGCGGTCACGCCTTGGGAATGCGGCATTGCATGGTGCAATGGACCCCGCTCTTCAAAAAGCTGATCTCGGTCTTGCCGTCGAACGCCCCGAGCGCCGATTCCAGCAATTTGGTTCCAAATCCTGGCTTGCCGACCGTCGAGATCGCAGGCCCTTCGGTTTCATCCCAGGCGATATTCAGGCGGTCGTCGCTCGTCGACCACGACACCTGCAACATGCCACGTTCGGAGGAAAAAGCGCCGTATTTCGCGGCGTTGGTCGCAAGCTCGTGAAAGACCAACGCAAGACTGACCGCGAGCTTCGCCGGCAGAAACAGCCGCTCGCCGTTCAGATTGAAGCGGACATGGCCATAAGGGCCAAGTTCGGAAAGCAGCAGGTCCTTGATGTCGCAACCGTCGCCGTCGACCTTGGTGATGAGCTCGTCGGTCGCAGCCAGCGCCCGCAGGCGGTGATCGACACTGGTCCAGACCTGCGGGTGGTTCTGCAACACCTGGTGCAAGACGGCGTGCACCGTCGACAGCTTGTTTTTAAGCCGGTGCTGGAGCTCGTCGACGACGAGCTTGCGATATTCCTCCTCGCGGATGAGCCGCTTGGAAATTTCGCGCTGCCCTGAGGCCACCGAACGATAGTGCTCGACGCCCCAGACCGTCAGTCCGCTGACGATGGTGTAGATGACAAGCAAGACCGCGCGCGGAAAGAAATTGCCCGGTGCATCGCCAAAATTCAGCGCGACGCCGAGCCCGCCGCCAAGCACGGCGGTGGCGACCCCGGTACGATAACCGCAGAGAGCGGTCGCGAAGAACACGGCCGGGAAATACGGCGTGAAATAGACGTCCGGCCGAATCATCGCGAGCAGCCATCGCGCGGCCGTCGACAGTGTCAGGCAGCCAATCGAAAAGCCGATGCTGAACCGCAGCGAAGGCCGCGAGATTCCGTGCCAACCCTGTCGAAATTCATCGATCAATCCTGTCACAGGCCGCATTGGGGGGCATTCCAGATCCGAAGGCTCGCTCACCATAGCCGAAATCCGCCCGGCCGCACCCCTCATCGGCGAGCCCCCACCTTCAACACCGGAATGGCGCGGGGCATTCCACGCGGCGAAATCCGCCGGACGGTGATCCGCGCCCCTTGCCGGCTGCTTGAGCGAGCGTCTTTCGAATGTCGGGATCATCGAATTCCGCGCGATTGGCGCCAGCACCCGAATTGCGCGGTGGCGCTTCGAGCGGATTTGACATTCGCTCCCCTCGCCCGGGATGCGTGAGGCGGACGTCAAATCCAAAACCCCCCACTCGAAGCCTAAAAATGTTAGAACCGGACCACGAGGCCGGCCGCCGATATTTTTACGCGACCGTGTCAAAAAGGAGGACGACCAGGATGAGACGACTGGATGGCAAAGTCGCGGTAATCACCGGTGCAACGAGCGGCATCGGACTGCGCACCGCTGAAATATTCGTGGCCGAGGGCGCCAAGATCGTCGTCGCCGGCCGGCGCGTGGCGGAAGGCGAAGCCTTGGCCAACAGGCTCGGCGCGGCGTGCCTGTTCCGCCGCGCCGACGTCACGGTCGAAGACGACATCCGCAAGCTGATCGGCGAGGCGGTCGACAGATTCGGCCGTATCGATTGCCTCTTCAATAATGCCGGCGGCCCCGCCCAGACCGGCGGAATCGAAGGGCTTGATGCCGATCGGTTCGATCTGGCGATGGCCACGCTCGTACGCAGCGTGATGCTCGGCATGAAGCATGCAGCGCCGCATATGCGCCGTCAGGGCTCCGGCAGCATCATCAACAATGGCAGCATCGCCGGACGACTGGCCGGCTTCTCGTCCTCGGTGGTCTACAGCGCCGCCAAGGCGGCCGTCATCCATCTCACCAAATGCGTCGCCATGGAGCTTGGCGAAGCCGGCATCCGCGTCAACAGCATTTCGCCCGGCGCGATCGCAACCGGCATCTTCGGCAAGGCGCTCGGTCTCTCGGTCGAGGCGGCGGAGAAAACACCCGAGATCATGCGGGAGGTATACAAGAGCGCGCAACCGATCCCGCGCGCCGGCCTGCCGGAGGACATCGCGCATGCGGCCGTGTTTCTCGCCAGCGATGAATCAAGCTTCATCAACGGGCACGACCTCGTGATCGACGGCGCGATTACCGGCGGCCGCAACTGGACGGCGCAGCAGCAGGGCTATGCCGCCTTGCGCAAGGCGTTCGATCAGGCCGGCGGCTGATCGCCCGCCTCGAGAAACCGGGCGGCGCCCGCGGCTGACGAATTTACACCATTTGACCCATCGGCTAAGACGACCTTCGTCTCCCCCGCGGAGGTCAAGATGTATTTGAGGCCGTCCGACGCCGCTCGCTCCCTTGAGCTGCCAACGCAGCGCAAACGCGACCTCGTCGATCATTTCGAGAGCAATGTCGACGAGCTGGAGCGGTGGCGCAAATTCAACGCCGCCTACCACGAAGACGACTTCAAGTTCATGCGCTTCCTGATTCCGCCGGGCAAGCGGGTGCTGGAACTGGGATGCGGCCGCGGCGACTTGCTGGCGGCGCTGCAGCCCTCTTACGGCGTCGGCATCGACTTCGGGGCCAAGACCATCGCGAAGGCCAACGAGCTGCATCCCGATCTCTTTTTCGTGCTTGGCGATGTCGAGGATCCGGACACGCTCGGTTCGATCGAGGGACCGTTCGATTATATCGTGATTGCCGACACCATCGGCATGTTCGAGGACATCGATGCGACGCTGCGGCTGGTGCATCATCTGTGTGCACCGTCGACGCGGATCATCATCTCCTATTACTCGCATTTGTGGGAACCGATTCTCAAAGTGGCCGAGGCGCTGCGGCTGCGCGCCAGGCAGCCGACCATCAACTACATCGCGACCGCTGATTTTCTCAACCTGATGGACCTTGCCGATTTCGAAGTCATCGGCCAGGAGCAGCGCCAGCTCCTGCCGCGCCACTGGCTCGGTCTCGGCCCATTCATCAACCGCTTCATCGCGCCGCTGCCGGGTATCCGCAGACTGTGCCTGCGGACCTATCTGGTCGGCCGTCCCGTCCGCGTGTTCCCGGAACGAAAGTTCTCGGCCAGCATTCTCATTCCCTGCCGCAATGAAAGCGGCAATATCGAAAGCGCGATTAAGCGCATGCCGCGCTTTGGCGCCGCGCAGGAAATCCTGTTCGTCGAAGGCAACTCCAGCGACGACACCTTCGCCGAATGCGAGCGCGTGCGCGATGCCTACAAGGATTCATGGAACATCAAGGTCATCAAGCAGGACGGCAAAGGCAAGGGCGACGCGGTGCGCAAGGGTTTTGCCGCCGCCACCGGCGATGTCTTGATGATCCTCGACGCCGATCTGACCATGCCGCCTGAGGCGCTGCCGAAATTTCATGCGATCATCGAGACCGGCAAGGCCGAATTCGTCAACGGCACCCGCCTCGTCTACCCGATGGAAAACGAGGCGATGCGTCCGCTCAACTTCATCGCCAATCGTTTCTTCGCCTATCTGTTCAGCTATCTCGTCAATACGCGCCTCACCGATACGCTGTGCGGCACCAAGGTGCTGCTGCGCAAGGATTATGAAGTGCTGGCGCGCGAGCGCAGCTATTTCGGCAACTTCGATCCATTCGGCGATTTCGATCTGATCTTCGGCGCGGCGAAACAAAATCTGAAAATCATCGAGACGCCGATCCACTACAAGGCGCGCACCTTTGGCGAGACGCAGATTTCACGTTTTCGCGATGGCTGGCTGCTGTTGAAAATGGTGTGGTTCGCCTATCGCAAATTGAAGGCGATCTAGCATCCCGGGTGCCAAGTTCGTCGCATTTTTATGGGAGCCGCGTTTCGAAGTTCGAACCCGGCAGAACGCCACGAGGAGCCGAACGATGTATATCGCAGGATTCGTGATTCCCGTGCCGGAGGAAAAGATGGAGGCCTATCGCGCATGGGCCGAACGAGGCGCAGCCATCTTCAGGAAATACGGTTGTGTCGAGATCGTCGAAGCTTGCGAGGATTACATCCCGAGCGGCAAATATACCGACTTTCGTCGCGCCGTTGACGCGAAGGATGGGGAAAAGATCGTCTTCACCTGGCAGATATGGCCCGACAAAGCGAGCCTTGAGTCTGCCGAAGCCAGGATGCACCAGGACAACGCGCTGGAAGTTTCGGGTGAGATTCCCTTTGATGCCAAGCGTCTGATTCTCGGATGTTTCAAGCCGCTGCATACGATGGGCCGCGGTTGAATCGTCGGCGCTGCGAAAGCGACCTACGTCATTGCTCAAGAATTTCGCAAGACGCGCCGCATTTCTGTCACGTGCGCGTTAATGACGTTGCGCGGGGGGCACGCAAACTAAAATTTCTGAGGACTGATAGCACACGGCCTTTTTATTTCGCACTGCAACAATTATCTGGTTTGAGGATTGTCCCGATTCTTCGGGCTTAAGGAGCAGCCGTGTCGCTAGCCAAGAACATCGAATTTCTGCGTCATCTGCCGCGGCTGCCGGGACTGCATGGCTGGAACGGGCTCGACCATATGTTGCCCGGTGGAATCCGCAGCCCGATGGTTGAAACGCGGCAGTTCGGTACCAACCCGGGCGACTTGCGCATGTACTCCTATGTGCCGCCGGACCTGCCCCCGTCTCCGGCGCTGGTGGTCGTGCTGCACGGCTGTGGACAAACTGCAGCCGGCTATGACATCGGCACCGGCTGGTCGACGCTCGCCAAACATTACGGCTTCGTGTTGCTGATGCCCGAGCAGCAAGCGAGCAACAATGCGCACGGCTGCTTCAACTGGTTCAATCCGGAAGACACCAAGCGCGGCCACGGCGAAGCCTGCTCGATCCGACAGATGATCGCGCGCATGGTGAGCCAGCATCGGATCGACAAGCACCGCGTCTTCATCACCGGACTGTCCGCGGGCGGCGCCATGACATCGGTCATGCTTGCCACCTATCCGGAAGTGTTCGCCGCCGGCGCGATTATCGCAGGGCTGCCTTATGGCGTCGCGAGTAACGTGCGGGAAGCCTTGAGCGGCATGTTGCGCTCGCCGGCCCGCTCCTCGCATGAACTCGGCAATCTGGTGCGCAATGCCTGCAAGCATCGCGCGCCGTGGCCGCGCGTTTCGGTGTGGCACGGCACTGCGGATCGTACCGTCAATCCCGCCAATGCCGATGAGATCGTCAAGCAATGGCTCGACGTGCACCGGCTGCCGCCGCATCCGATGGCCGAGAACATCGTCGACGGCCATCCGCATCAGGTCTGGTGGAATTCGGACGGCGAGACGGTGGTGGAATCCTACACCATCACCGACATGGCCCACGGCACCCCGCTTGGCAAAGCCGAAAATGATGAACGCTACGGAAAAGAAGGCGCGTTCCTGATCGAGGCCGGCATTTCGTCTTCGTACCATATCGCAAATTTCTTCGGCCTGACTGGCGGCGTCGCCAAGCCCGCCAAGTCGCCGTCTCGTGCCCGCCAGGATTCGCCGAGCGCCAAATTGATTCCGCTGGCGTCTCCGCTCCAGGCCTCCGTCCCCGATCTGACCAAGGTGCTGCAGCCGCTGATCGCTGCGAAGCCGGCTCCGAACAGCCCGCCAAAACCGAAACCCGGCGCGTCAGCAAAGTCCGCCCCCAAGCGGCGGCGCGCCCTGGATGTCAGCGCGGTCATCACCCGCGCGCTGACCGCTGCCGGCCTGATGAAATAGCCACGAGAGCTTGCGGCTTTCGCCGCTTCTCGACTTGGAGGATCACATCGCGCCGGTGAGGAACGGATTGGTCATGCGTTCATGGCCGATTCTCGAGCCGGCCCCGTGGCCGCAGATGAAGCCGACATCGTCGCCGAGCGGCAACAGCTTTTGCTTGATCGAGCGGATCAGCGTGGCGTGATCGCCGCCGGGCAAATCGGTGCGACCGACCGAGCCGTTGAACAACACGTCGCCGACATGGGCGAACCGCAGCTCTTTGTTGAAGAACACGACGCTGCCCGGGGAATGGCCGGGACAATGCAAGATGTCGAAGGTCAGCTCACCGACCGAAACTTGCTCGCCTTCGTCGAGCCAGCGATCCGGCGCGAAGTCGCGCATGCCCGACATGCCGAAGCGCTGCCCGCTCGTCACCACATTGTCGAGGAGGAATTTGTCGGCGAGATGCGGGCCCTCGATTTGGACCTTGAGGGCGTCGCGCAAGTCGGCGGCGCCGCCGACGTGATCGATGTGGCCGTGCGTGATCCAGATCTTCTCGACCGCAACTTTGGCCTCGGCAATAGCGGCCTGGATTCTGTCGACGTCGCCGCCCGGATCGATCACCACGGCTTTTTGGGTCGCCGTGCACCAAAGCAGAGTGCAGTTCTGTTCGAACGGCGTCACCGGCACGATCATCGCGCCGGCCTTCGGCTTGTTTTCGGATGGCTGTGTCTCTGTCATGGGCAGCACATTGCCGATTTTTTGCGGGCCGCCAAGGGAAAGTTAAGCTGGTCCGCGCGCTGGCGGAACAATGTGACCGGGTCGCGGCAAGCCCATCGCGACTGCAGAAGCCCGTTTCCACCCAATGGTTCAGGCCTTATGCTTGAGGTCATGGAATCGCTTGCCAAGCTCAATGTTGTGCCCGCCCCCGACGGCCGCCAGTCGCAGACGGCGCTTGCGATCGCGCGCGGCACCGCGCGGCTTCTGCATTCACTGGGTTTTGCCTGTATCGCCGAGATGCCGCTGCCGTCGGGCCGCCGCGCCGACCTCGTCGCCATCAACGAGCGCGGCGAGATCTGGATCGTCGAGATCAAATCCTCAGTGGAGGATTTGCGCGCCGACCAGAAATGGCCGGAGTATCGCAGCCACTGCGATCGGCTGTTCTTTGCCTTCATGCAGAATTTGCCGCGCGAGATATTCCCGGATGAAACCGGGCTGATCATTGCGGACGCCTATGGCGCGCATCTTGAGCGCACGGCGCCCGAGCACCGCTTGCCGGCCCCGACGCGCAAATCGATGACGGTGCGGTTTGCCGTCACGGCGGCGCAGCGGATGAACCGCCTGGTCGATCCGCAGGGCCATATCCTGGGTGAAGAAATCTAGCGCGGGGCGCGCTTGGCCAAAATCCGCTGCAAGGTGCGGCGATGCATGTTCAGCCGCCGGGCGGTTTCCGAGACGTTCCGATTGCACATCTCGTAGATCCGTTGGATGTGTTCCCAGCGCACGCGATCGGCCGACATCGGGTTGCTCGGCGGTTCGGACTTCTGGTTGCCAAGCGCCAGCAGCGCAGACACCACGTCATCCGCATCGGCCGGCTTGGAAAGATAATCGACCGCCCCGAGCTTTACCGCGGTGACGGCGGTCGCGATATTGCCGTAGCCGGTCAGAATGATGGCGCGCGCATCGGGACGCTTGCGCTTCAGCGCCGACACCAGATCGATCCCGTTACCGTCGCCGAGCCGCAGATCCACCACCGCAAAAGCCGGGGCGGCCTTGGCGATCTGCGTCAGGCCTTCCGCGACGCTGTCGCAGGAGGTGACGGCAAATCCCCTGGTTTCCATGGCGCGGGCGAGCCGCTCCAAAAACGGCTTGTCGTCCTCCACGATCAGAAGTGAACGATCGGGGTGTGCGGCCAGTTCAGCAATCGCGTTCAAGATAGCGCATCCTCATGGGATCGAGACCCTCAAGATATGGTGCCCAAAGAGGCCCGCCAAGACCATCGAAAGTCGATTTCATCCACTCAGGTTAACTCCGCCGAGGGTTCCTTGACCTCAAACCGGCTTCGCGGCCACACGATCTGCACCACCGCACCGTGTTCGGGAAAGACGCGGTTGGTAAACGAAACCGTGGCGCCGGTACGCTCGAGCAGGGTGCGGGCGATGAATATCCCAAGCCCAAGACCGCCACGCGCGCCTTCGCTTTCCTCGCCACCGCGCCGCCGCGACAAATAGGGCTCGCCGATCCGCTTCAGCAGATCGGGCGCGATACCCGGGCCGTCGTCGGAAATGACGATCTCGACGGTCTCCGCATTCCACCACGCATTGACCTCCACCGTCGAGCGGGCGAAATCGACGGCGTTTTCCAGGATATTGCCGACGCCATAGATGACGGCCGGATTTCGCATCCCGACAGGCTCGGGCGTACCGGCAACCGCAATGCGCACCTTGATCGCAACCTCGAAGCCGCGGTGCGGCGCCACCGTCTCCTCGATCAGGGCGGACAGCGGCATCTGATCGAACGGCGCGCCTGTCGAAGACAACTGCGTGATCTTGGCGAGGATGTCGCGACAGCGCTGCGCCTGCTCGCGCAAGGTCCTGATATCGCCGGCGAGCGGCGATTTATCCTCGAGACCCTGCTCCAGCTCGCGCGAGATCAGAAAGATCGTCGATAGCGGCGTGCCCAGCTCGTGCGCGGCAGCCGCCGCCAGACCGTCGAGCTGGGTCAAATGCTGCTCGCGCGCCAGCACCAGTTCTGTTGCCGCCAGCGCATCCGACAGCTTGCGCGCTTCTTCGGCGACCTGGAAGGCGTAGAGGCTGGTGACGCCAATCGCCACAACGATCGAGAGCCAGACGCCGAACAGATAGATCGGCGGCAACACCAGCGGATCGTCGCTGTCCCACGGCAGCGGGAAATGAACGAACACCAGGAC
>NZ_DASSRP010000115.1:0-2099 GCF_035701725.1 Bradyrhizobium sp. | reverse complement strand
GATGAGGCCGAGTTCGCGATTGGTTTGTGCCGCCGCGAGCTTGACGATGCCGAGCGCGCGAACGATCGCCATCGGCATGCGGTCCTGGCCGATGCGAAAATTCTGCCGTGACCGTTCGGTCTGTGCGCCCCAATAGCGATCGGCGGGAACCTCAATCGGACCGAAACTGTCGGTCTCGGTGCGTGTGGAACCGGAACGGGATTGGGTGGACCGGGCCATCAGCTTGCTCCCCGCGCGTACCTGTCAGTTCATTCTACGGCGGGAAGGGGAGTGTTTGCGGACTATTTCTTGCGGAAACGGTCCAGCCGCACGACTTCGGCGCCCTCGCCGGATTTTTCGGGCTCGCCCGCGCTCTCGGCCGGCGGAGCGGGCAGCGCAGACGCAGGCGCGGCCGGGGCGGCGGGGGCCGCACGGTCGCGCGTCTCGGCCACCGTGTCCTGCGGCTCGAATTGCAGACCGAACTGCACGGAAGGATCGAAGAAGCTCTTGATGGCGCTGAAGGGAACCACCACACGTTCGGGGACCCCGCCAAAGGAGAGCCCGACCTCGAAACGATCCTCGCTCACCACCAGATCCCAGAACTGGTGCTGCAGGATCACGGTCATCTCTTCCGGATATTGCGCCAGCAATCGGGGCGACAACTTCACGCCTTCGGCGGTGGATAGGAAGGTGATGAAGAAATGGTGCTCGCCCGGCAGGCCGTGTTCGGCGGCATCCGCCAAAACGCGGCGAAGCACCCCGCGCAGGGCGTCGCGCGCCAGCACGTCGTATCGAATATGATCCGTCGCCATGATCGGTCCTGTCGCGTTCGATTCCTGTCTGCGATCTTCGGAAAGAAGCCGGTGACCCGACTCGGCCCTATCCTCCATGCTACCCCGCCGGCGGGCCGAGGTCAGTAGCGCTGCGGAAATGCCTTTAGGAAAATTAGGGCGTCCAAAAGCATGGCAGATTGAAGTGGAGGCTTCTGTTGCCAGGTGCCTCCGAACCCCGCCTGACGGTGCTAACCCGTCAGGACTTTAGATGGTCTTTCAAACCGCTTAAGCGGCCTGAGCAACCGGAGCATAGTTGTCGTTTGCAACTATTGCATGGCCCGATATCGGCGGAACCATACCGGGAAAAAACGCGCCCTTTACGCCCTCGTCGATCCTGGTTCGCCCCCGCCGAAGCCCGCCAGCTGTGCCGCGGGCTTGGGTGGAGGCGCCGGGTACTGCCCCCGGGTCCGAATGGTTTATTGCGACGGTTATTTATTTCCATAGCCGGCGAACCGGCACCCCCAATATAGGGCGCAAAAGTTGAGAAAAATAGAGCCGAAAACTTCTCCCTTTGGACGAAAAACCCAGCTTTCCGAGTGGAAATCACCGCAATATTGATTGGCCGTGCAGGGCGGTCATTCTAAATTCTTCACCATGTCTCCAGATTCGCCGCCGGCCGCCATCGGGGCGCCGGAAGTTTCGAGGCTCACATCGAAACCACCCACCCTGATCGCGCTGTTTGTGGCGTTCGCGAAAATGTCGCTCGCGGGCTTCGGCGGCGTGCTGGTCTGGGCACGGCGCGGTATCGTCGATCAACACCGCTGGATGACCGCCGACGAATTCAACGAGACCTTCGCCCTGTGCCACTTCCTGCCCGGGCCGAATGTCGTGAACCTCACCTTCGTGTTCGGATCGCGGTTTCGTGGCCTTGCCGGCGCGATCGCCGCTTTCTCCGGACTGGTCGGTCCGCCGGTCGTGATCGTCACCATCCTTGCCGCGCTTTATCAGCGTTACGGCGAAATCGAAGTGTTGCGGCGAATTCTATCCGGGGTGGCCTGCGCGGCGATCGGGTTGATGCTCTCGGCGGTGTTTCGGATGATGACGCCGCTCTTCAAGCGGCGCGACGTGATCGGACTTCTGGTCATGATCGCTGTGTTCGTCGCGATCGGCGTGTTGCGGTTGCCGTTGCCGTCGGTGTTGCTGGTGGCGATCCCCATCAGCATCGGCATCACCTTCGCCATGCGAAGGAGTGCGACATGAATCCGGAATCCAACCCGCTTGTCGCGCTCGCCTTCACCTTTGCATTGATGTCGCTGTTTGCGGTCGGCGGCGCCAATGCCGCCATTC
>NZ_DASSRP010000114.1:0-16877 GCF_035701725.1 Bradyrhizobium sp. | reverse complement strand
TGGAACGGTCGCTTCGACTTGGTCTCGGCGGTGCGATACAGCGGAATGGTCAGCTCAAACCCTTGCGTCAAGGTGTCGATCTTGCCGCCCTTGGGGTTGGCGTCCAGGATCGATTGCGCCGCGCCTTTCGGGTCTTTTTCGGCCGCCTCCACCGCCTTGGTGGTCGCGTCCATGAAGCGTTTCACAACATCCGGATTGGCCTTGACGTAGTCGGTGTTGGCAACGAGGCCTGAGGAAACCATGTTGATGCCGTAGTCGGCGAACTTGATCGGATAGACGTCCTTGCCGGTAGCATCCTTGATCTTCATCGACTGATCCATGACGTAGCCGAGCAGAAGATCGGCCTGACCATTGATGACGGCGTTGAGCTTGGTCTGGCCATCGCCTGCGACGGTGGTGAAATCGCTTTCCTTCAGGCCGGTCTTCTTCAGAAACAGCGGCCAGATCTGCGTCATGGAATCAGCGGGCGTGATCGCCACGGTCTTGCCCTTGATGTCGTCGGGCTTGCGAATGTTCTTCTCGACGAGCCCCATCACCGACATTGGGCTGGTCTGCAGCAGCACGCCGGTCGCGATCACGGGTGCGCCCTTGACGGCTGCACGCATCATGGTCGGCACATCGACATAACCGAAATTCGCGGTCTTCGCGGCCACGGCCTGGGTGGTGGCGGCCGAACCGCGGCCTTCCTGGATTTCGAGATCGATGCCGTCGGCCGCGTAAATGCCCTTGGCCTTGCCGTAGTAAAACGGCGCGTGCTCGCCATAGACGTACCAGTTGAGCATGAGGACGACCTTGTCGGCGGCCCTGGCCGGCAGCGCCTGCATCGTACTGATCACCACAATCGCAAGGGCTGCAATCAAACGCATCATGTTCTCCTCCCGAACTGTTCTTTCGAGCCGCCTTTTGCTGGCGGCTTCGCTTATGAGGTCAAAATGATTTCTTCGCGCTGGCTGACGTGCCAAGGCACCACCAGCCGTTCGATACGGTCGACGATCCAGAACAAGATCACCCCCAACAAAGCGAGGATCACCAGCGCCGCGAACATCGTCGGCAAGTCGAAGGTGCCGATGGAACGTTGCATCACATAGCCGATCCCGGAATTGGAGCCGACGAATTCGCCGACCACGGCGCCGACGACCGCCAGCGTGACCGAAACCTTCAAGCCGGAAAAGATCGCCGGCAGCGCGTGCGGCAGGTTGACCGCACGGAACACATGAAAGCGGCTGCCTTGCATCGCGCGCGCCAGATCCACCATATCGGGATCGACCGACTTGAACCCCTGCACGGCGGAGACCACGACCGGGAAAAACCCGAGCAGAAATGCCGAAATGATTTTCGGCAGAATGCCAAAGCCGAACCAGACCACGAACAGCGGCGCGATCGCGATTTTCGGCACCGACTGCGAGAACACCAGGAGCGGATAGACGTAACTCTCCACCGTCTTCGACCCCGCAATCAGCATGGCGCAGGGAATTCCGAACAGCGCCGACAGCGCGAAGCCCCAGATCGTCGCGTAAGTGGTCGGCCAGGACTGCCGCGCCAGCTCCGGAAAGTCCTGCCACAGCACCGCAACTACGTCGGCGGGCGCCGGAATTTGATAGGCCGGGATCTTGAACAGGCGGATCGACAGATCCCAGACCACGACGATGAAGATGAGGAACAGGAACGGCCGCACCCACGCCGCGTTCAGCGCTTGGGACAAGCGGGTCGGTGCTTTCGGCTCAGCCAAGTCTCGCTCCCATGCGACGCCTTTTCGGATTTGATTATCGGTATAATTAACCCGTTGGATAAATACTGTCCAGCCGCTCCCAATGGTATTTTCCGGCCGTCTTCTCAGCCTTAAGTCGGGTGGCCGATCAGGCCGGCTGCCGATCGGGAGCCGGAATCTTGGCCGCTTTCTCAAGCGCAAATGCCGCAAAGGATTTGCCGGTCAGCGCCGCCAGCACCAGCGCCACCATGTGGTCGAGGCGCTCGTCCCTCGCCTCCTCGTTGAGAAGATCGCGGCCGAAAATCACGCTCAAGGTCGCGCTGTTGGAGAGATAAAAGAAGCAAAGCGCCGCGATCGAAATGTAGAGCTGCACCGGATCGACCGAAACCACGAAATCGCCGCTCGCAACGCCGCGCCGCACCACCGTGCGGATCATTTCGACGAATGGCGAGTGCATCGACTTCACCTTGGTCGAACGCTTCAGGTGACGCGCCTTCGCGACGTTTTCGGTGTTGAGAAGCGCCAGGAATTCGGGATTGCGCAGGAAATAGTTCCAGGTGAAGTGGATCAAGCGCGCGATCGCTTCCGGCGGATCGAGATGTTCGAGGTCGAGCCCCCGCTCTTCCGCCCTGATCTTCTCATAGGCGCCTTCGAGCACGGTGAGATAGAGTTCTTCCTTGTTGCCGACGTGGTAGTACAGCATGCGCTTGTTGGCGCCGGCCTTGGCGGCAATGCGGTCGACCCGCGCGCCGGCGAGCCCGTGCGCGGCAAATTCCTGCTTCGCCGCCTCAAGGATGCGAAGCCGCATTCCCTCGGGATCGCGCTGCCACTTCTGGTTTCGTCGCACCTTGGTCAATTCGGAAAATCCCGCCCGGTCGAAGCGCCAAACCATATCACCTCCATCGCCTGTAGCACGCAACCGGGCGGAATTGAACCGCATCAGCTCTCGGCATTCCTTTTGTAGTTTTGACACGCTTATCTGAAGATCCAGGCGTGGTGCACGGATCACCCGTGGCACGTTGCCGGAACGCGACCGCGTCCGGCATGTCCGCGAGGCGGCGGAGCGGGGGCGCCAAGCGAGCGAGACGCCCCTTCTTGTTTTCGTGCCGGAACCCAACACATCAATGTCAGTTGGGTTGGGCGCGCGATGCGTATTCATGCGGGCTGCTGCCCCATTTCAGAGCCTGTTGCCCTGGTTCTGGCATTTGTACGGTGTCGCGGCGAGGCCTTTTGCAAATGTCAGAACCGCATGGGCACCAGCAAATATAAGATTACAGTACGGTTTTGGATTTGCCGTTCGCTATAAGGAGCTCGCCGCAAGACTGAAGCGAACGTCAAATCCACCGCACTGTGCGGGGGTATTTTTGCGAATAATTTCAGCGGAAACTCTGGTGGAACCGGTGTTAATCTAGAGGCAGCCACCCTTCAACCCGTGACGGGAAACGCATGCAGGCTCTCTTTATCGGACAAACCTATATCGACGTGACCTTCATCACCGACCACATGCCGACCGGGGACGAAAAGCATGTCGCTTCGGACTATGCGGTCTCGTTCGGCGGCAACGCCGTGACTGCTGCGTTCTGTTGCGCCAAGCTCGGTATCGTGCCTGACCTGATCGCCACCGTGGCCAACGACTGGCTCGGGCGCATGTTCCAGGACATGTGCGCGAAGTACGGCATTTCGGTTCATCCGCGCAAGGTCAACACATCCTCGCTCTCCTTCATCATGCCGAAGGACGGCAAGCGCGCCATCGTGCGCTGCCGCGACGACGAGCACATCCATCCCTTTCCGCACCTGAACCTGAACGGTTGCCGCGCCCTTCACATCGACGGGCACCAGCCGGATGCCGCGATCTACTACGCCAAGCAATGCCGCGAGGCCGGCATACTGACCTCGCTCGACGGTGGCGGTCTGCGGTCCAACACCCATGAGGTGCTGGAGTTCATCGATGTTGCAATCGTCGCCGAGCGGCTTTGCGAGCAGATGAACCTCTCGCCCAAGGAGATGCTCGATTATCTCAAATCCCGCGGCTGCCGCATCGGCGGCGTCACCATGGGCGAGCGCGGGCTGTTCTGGTACGACGAGGCCGGCGTGTTTCGGACCATGCCGGCACTTCCGATTGCGCGTGAGCGCGTGATCGACACCAACGGCGCGGGCGACGTGTTCCACGGCGCCTACGTGTTTTCGTACCTCAACAATGCCGGCAAAGGTTGGCTCGACCACTTCGAGTTCGCGCGCGCAGCCTCAACTTATAAGATTCAGCGCCTGGGAAACGAGGCTGGTTTGCCAACGCTCGCCGATATCGACACGGTCAAGCAGGAGTTTCAGGTCAGTCGCAAGAAAGAATTCTGGGACTAGAGCTCTTACACGAGCGCCGACTTCAGATCGAAACTGGCATCGGCGGCCTTCTCCGGTTCGATCGAGCGGTTCATTCCCAGGATCTTGCGGCCGAACACGTGGTCAGCCGCGCGATTGACCGACTCGATGCCGACAAGCTGGCCAGCCTTGTAACAGAACGCCGAGAACGACCGGGCCGCGCGATCGCCGCGCACCACGACCTGATCGTATCCGGTCGTCAGTCCCGCGATCTGGAGCTTGTCATCGCCCTGATCGCTCCAGAACCATGGCAGGCCATCGTAGATCTTGTCGTCGCCGGTCAGCCGGGCGGCCACGCAGCGCGCCTGGTCGGTCGCGTTCTGCACTGATTCGAGTCGGAGCGAGCCGCCGAAGCGCGGGCTTGCGAACAGCGCGCAATCGCCGATCGCCGAGATATTCGCGTCCGCCGTCAGCAGATGCTCGTTGACGATGATGCCGGAAGCGACGGAAAGACCCGCCTCGGCCGCGATCTCGACGTTCGGCAGCACGCCGACACCGACGACGACGAGATCGGCCGGGATGTGATGACCGTTGCTCAGGCTGACGCCGGAAACCTCTTCGTCGGCGTTCTCGATGCTGGTCGCCTGCACACCGAGATGAATCCGGATGCCGGCCGAGGTGTGCCTCATCTGGAAGTATTCGGAGATTTCGGCCGTCACAGCACGTGCCATCACCCGCGACCCGAGCTCGATTACATCGACCTCAAGGCCCTTGGCGCGGGCGGTGGCGGCGAATTCGAGGCCGATGAAGCCGGCACCAATCACCGCGACATGTCTGGCTGACGCAATGCGTTGCCGCAGCGCCTCGCTCTCGTCGAGGATACGCAAATATTTGACGTCCGGAAGATTGGCGTTGGGTAGATCGAGCAGACGGTTACGTGCGCCGGTCGCAAGCACGAGGTGGCCATAATCGAGGAAGGCACCGGAAGCGAGCAGGACTTTTTGCGCCGCGCGATCGATGAAGGCGGCGCGGTCCGCGATCAGCTCGATATTCTGGTCGCGGTAGAATTTGTCGGGCCGGAACATCAGGCTGTCCGGCTTGCCCTCGCCCTTGAGATAGGCCTTGGACAGCGGCGGCCGCTGATAGGGCAGATGCGCCTCATCGTTGATCAGGCAAACCCGTTCGGCAAAGCCATGCTGTCGCAGCGAGGCCGCCACCTGATAACCGGCATGGCCGGCGCCGACGATAACAACAGTTTTCTGGGTCATGACTTCAGGCTGGTCTCAAACGAAGCGGAAGGACCTCCGCGCTTGGCGCCGGCATCTTGCAGGCTTCGCGGCGGATTGTCATCACCCGGGCATTCGATTTAAATGCATCGGTCCCGCAAGAAGAGGCTCCCCGCGATGGCTGCGAGCGAAAATACACCAGAGCTGGCTGCTGCCGATCCGGCGCAGCTTGCGATTGACGGCCCGATCGCGACCATCACGCTCAACCGACCGGCGAGTTTCAATTCGATCGACCTGTCGATCGCCAAGAAGCTCCAGGAATTGGCCGCCGAGGTCGCCGCGACCGATGCGGTCAAGGTGCTGGTGATCGAAGGCGCCGGCCGCGCCTTCTGCGCCGGAGGCGATCTTCCGACACTCGGGGCAGCCGCGGCTTCCGATACCATAACGCCTGTGGTGGGCGAGCTGCTGCATCACTATCACGCTTTTATCGCCGCGCTGGTGCATATGCCAAAGATCGTGCTGGCCAGTGTCCACGGCTCGGCGGCAGGCGCCGGGTTTTCACTCGCCGCCATTGCCGATCTCTGTATCGCGGCCGACGACGCGCGCTTTGCGCCGGCCTACGCCAGGCTCGGCGCCTCTCCCGACGGCGGCGGCACCGCGGGGCTCGTCGCCGCCGTTGGTCCGCGGCGGGCGCTACAGATTTTCCTCGGCGAGGACAGCTTTTCCGCCGCGCAAGCATTCGACTGGGGCCTGGTCACCAAGGTTGTTCCGGCTGCGGAGCTGAAGGCGGCGACGCGCGAACTGGCGCTGCGGCTTGCGCAAAATTCGACCTCGACCATCGCCGCCACCAAACGTTTGATGCAGCTGGCCGCAAAGAACTCCATCGAACATCAGCTCGACGCCGAACGCGACGCGATCATCGCCTGCATGCACACGGATGAATTCCGCGCCGCGATCGACAAGTTCCTGCGCAAGGGGAAGTAGCGCTCAGTTCGGGCAGATATATCCGGTTCCCGCCGGCGACTTGAAGCAGCCCACGGATTCGGGGATCACATGCTTGGGCAGCCACAACACCACCTTCGGGAAATAGATCGTAAAGGTGATGGTGACAAGGAACACGACATAGATCGGCAACGCCGCGCGCAGCGCCTTGGAAAACGGCACGCCGACGAATTTCGATGCCATCAGCAGCACCAATCCATAGGGCGGCGTAATCAGGCCGAACGCCAGCGTTGCGATCAGCACCACGCCCATATGCACCCCGTTGATGTCGCCCGCCTGGGTCAAGGTGTTCACCAGCGGCATGAAGATGATGATGGTGGGCACCGGTTCGATGAAATCGCCGATCACCGTGAATAACAGCACCAGGAGCAGCATCATCACCTGCGGGTCGCTGCCGGCGATTGACGTGATCCAGTCGGCGATCACGATCGCCCCGCGCAAATACGCCAGCATCCAGCCGAACGCATTGGCCGCCCCGATCGTGATCAGCGGCAGCGAGAAGATCAGCCCGGCGAGGCAGAAGTCGTAAGGGATTTTCCTGAAATGACCGCGGTTGAGCGCGGGGATCACGACCGCGATGATCCAGATCACCGCAACGACGCCGGCTTCGGTCGGCGTAAACCAGCCGGTGAGAATGCCGCCGAGCAAGATCACCGGAATCATCAGCGGCAATGCGGCATCGCCGGTGGCGAACACCACCTGACGCAGCGAGGCGCGCGGCTTGCGGGCGCCGATCGGCCCAAAGAAATAGCAATAGATCATCAATCCGAAGCCGATCATCAGGCCCGGAACGACGCCGGCCATGAACAGGCCCGCGATCGAGACGTTACCGACCGCACCATAGACCACGGCCGTGATGCTCGGCGGCACCAGCGCCGCAATGGTCGAGGCCGAGGCGATGATCGCGGCGATGAAAGCCGGGCTATAGCCCTCGCGCCGCATCGGCGTGCCGAGCGCGCGGCTCATCACGGCGACGTCAGCGGTGGTCGAGCCCGACATTTCCGAGAAGAACATGCTGAAGACGACCACGACCTGCGACAGCCCGCCCCTGATGTGCCCGACCAGCGACAGCGACAGGTTCGCTATTCGCACCACGACATTGGCGGAGCTCATGAGCTCGCCGACCAGCAGGAAGAACGGGATTGCCAGCAGCGCCTCGGAATCGACGCCATCGAAGATCTTCTGGATGATCGCCGCGAGCGACACGTCGGTCAGCATCGCGCCGACAAAAACGCCTGCCATCAGCGAAAACGGCACCGGCACACCGAGATAGCCGAAGAACAGGAAGCAAAACGACATCAATGCGAGGACAAGCGGCGGACTCACGACCTACGCTCCCCGGCCAAGGGTCGTCTCAACCGGCGGAATGATCAATTCCTCCTCCGGTTCGGGATGGTCAAAGCCGTTGCGGATGCCGTTGACCAGCTGCTCCACCGTGAACAGGGCGATCAGGATCGCCGAAAGCGGGATCACCGCATAGAGCGAGGCGATCGGCGTGCCGGACGGCAGGCGGAAACTGCCGAAGCCGCGGAGATAATTGATGTAGCCGAACCAGATCAGGCAGAACGCAACGCCAAGTACGACGATGCGGATGATGATCTCGACGATCATTCGCGGTGTGCCGTGCAGCGATTCGGAGATCGCGGTGAGATAAAGGTGATCGTTACGGCGGGTTGCAACCGCTGCGCCGATGAAGATCGCGTAGATAAACAGGGTCGATGTCACTTCCTGCAGCCAGAGCCAGGGATGGCCGATGGTGCGGGTGACGATGTCGGCTGTCACCGACAGCGAAAAGCCGAAGCAAAGCACGCCGCAGACGATCATCAGCACGAGTTCGAGCCAGTTGAGCGCGCGCCATTTCAGGTGATGCTGCCGTTGCAGAACCAGTTTATCGGCCAACGCCATGGTGCAATCCTAGCCTCTCGTGTCGTCCCGGCGAAAGCCGGGACCCATAACCACTGGCGTTTGTTGTTCAAGGAAGCCGAAGACCTGTTCGCCTCACAAGGGCCGCGGCGTATGGGTCCCGGCTTTCGCCGGGACGACGGAACCATTCAATTGATCGCCTTGATCAGGTCCTTGATCTTTTCGGCATGCGGGCCGAGATCCTTGGCGAGCTTGTCGAGATAGGGATCGGCGATCTTCTGGAAGCCGCTCTTGTCGACATCGTTGACGATCTTGACGCCGATCTTCTCGAGCTTGGCGGCGGCCGCCTTTTCCAGCTCGAACGCCCGCTTCGGCTCCTGCGTACTGACGTCACGCGCCGCGGCCTGCACCCAGCCGCGCTGCTCGGCACTAAGGCTCTGCCAGAGCTTGTCGCTGATCCACAGAATGGCGTTGTTGGCTTCGTGCTCGGTCATCGACAGCACCGGGGCAACTTCGTAGTGCCGGTTGATGAGATAGACGTTGACGGCATTTTCGCCGAAATCCATCACGCCGGTCTGCAAGGACGTATAGACGCTGCCGAACGGCATGTGCACGGTCTGCGCGCCATAGGCGGCAAACATCGTGTCTTCGGTCGCGGTCGCCTGGACGCGAACCTTGTAACCCTTGAGGTCATCCACCTTGCGCACTTCCCGCTTGCCGTACATGTGGCGGAAGCCTTGGGTGCCAAGCCCGATGGCGTGAATGCCGGTCACGGTCTGATCGATCATGTCGCGGATGGCTTCGAACACCTTCTGGTCGCCGAGCGCCTTGATGTTGTGGTCTTCGTTGCGAAACAGGTAGTGCAGCGACATCACGCCGGCCTGCGGCGAGATGGTCGACGTATTGGCCGAGGACACGATCGCAAAATCGATATCGCCCGAGCGAACCAGTTGCAGCAGTTGCGGCTCCTGCCCGAGTTGCGCACCGGGATACTGGTCGATCAGCATCGCACCCTTGCTCAGCTCCTTCAGCTTGGCCGAGAAGATGTCATAAGCAATGCTGTAGCCGGAATTGAGCTGCTGATCGTGGGCGAAGCGATAGTGCTTGATCTCTTGCGCGCCCGCCGCGCCGGCCAGCACGATGGCCGCCAGACATCCCAGCAGGCTCGTTATTCTTGCTTGATAACGCAACGTCGTCCTCCCATCGATTTTCTTTATTCTAGTTGATTGCCCGAATCAGGTTCTTGATCTTTTCGGCATGCGGTCCGAGGTCTTTTGCGAGCTTGTCGAGATAGGGATCGGCGATTTTGGTGAAGCCGGACTTGTCGACATCCGTGACGACCTTGACACCGATCGACTTCAGCTTTTCCGTCGACTGATGTTCGAGCTCGATCGCTTTCGCCGGCTGGCTGCGGTTAACCTCGTCGGCGGCGGCCTGCACCCAGCCCTGCTGTTCGGGCGTCAGGCTGTTCCAAAGCTTATCGCTCACCCAGACCAGGCTGTTGTTGGCCTCGTGTTCGGTTAGCGACAGAACAGGCGCGACTTCATAATGCTTGTTGGCGAGATAGACGTTGATGCCGTTCTCGGCGACATCGACCACACCGGTTTGCAGCGAGGTGTAGACGCTGCCGAACGGCATGTGCACGATCTGGGCGCCATAGGCCGGGAACATGGTGTCCTCGGTCGGGGTCGCCTGAACCCGCACCTTCAATCCCTTGATGTCGTCGATCTTCCTGATCTCGCGTTTGGAATACATGTGGCGAAGACCGAGCGTGGCGAGCCCGATGACGCGAGCGCCCTGCACGGTCTCGGCGATCATCGCCTTGACCGCTTTCGATACTTCGGGGTCGGCGATGGTCTTGATGAGGTGAGCCTCGCTCCGGAACAGGAAGTGCAGCGACATGACGCTCGCCTGCGGCGACAGCGTTGCGGCATTGGCGGAGGAAGAAATGCAGAATTCGACGTCGCCCGCTTTGACGAGCTGGAGCACCTGCGGCTCCTGTCCGAGCTGGGCGCCCGGATACTGGTCGATCAGCATCGTGCCTTTGCTGAGTGTCTTCAGTTTCTCGGCAAAGATGTCGCCCAGGACACCGTAGCCGGTCGTCTTCGGCTGGTCATAGGCAAAGCGGTAGTGTTTCACTTCCTGCGCGGTCGCGCAGGCCGTGAACAGAAAAGCAGCAACGAGCGCAGCGAAAAGCTTGCCAAAACTGGCCATCGTGTCCCCCTCCCTGATCGTTTTTTTGGATCATCCCATCGGCCTTATCGGGATGTCAATCGAACTGAGGGAGAAGAGATGGTTTTGGGGCCCGTGCAGCCTTTGCGCTAATTGCGGTCGGATGCGCCCGAAGTGTTGCCTTCAGCGCGCATGAAATCGAAATCGCAGCCTTCGTCTGCCTGCAAAATAGTCTCATGGAACAGATGCGCGTAACCGCGCTTGGCCCAGTCCGCTTTCGGCAACTTGAGCGCTGCGCGGCGCTTTTCGAGCTCAGCAGCATCGACCAGCAGGTCAATGCTGCGCTTTTCGACATCAAGACGGATCATGTCCCCGGTCTTCACCAGCGCCAGCGGACCACCGACCGCCGATTCCGGCGTGATATGAAGCACGATGGTGCCGAACGCCGTGCCGCTCATTCGGGCATCCGAAATCCGCACCATGTCCTTGACGCCGGCGCGCAGCAGTTTTGCCGGGATCGGCAAATAGCCCGCTTCCGGCATGCCCGGCGCGCCCTTGGGCCCGGCGTTGCGCAGCACCAGCACGTCGTCGGCCGTCACGTCGAGCGCGGGATCGTCGACCCGCAGCGTCATGTCCTCGACCGATTCAAACACGACGGCCCGGCCGGTGTGCTGCAACAATTTCGGCGTTGCCGCCGACTGCTTGATCACAGCGCCGCGCGGGGCGAGGTTGCCGTGCAGCACCGCCATCGACCCCACCGACTTGATCGGGTTTTCGCGGGTGCGAATGACGTCCTGCCCCGGGACGTCCTCGGCGCCGGCGACCACCTCGCGCAAGGTCGCGCCGGTAATGGTCTTGGCGTCGAGATCGATGAGGTCGCCAAGCTGCGCCATCAATTTGGGCACGCCGCCGGCGTGGTGGAAATGTTCCATGTAATGAGCGCCGGACGGTTTCAAGTCGATCAGCACCGGCACTTCCCGGCCGAGCTTGTCAAAAGCCGCGAGATCGATCCGGTGCGGGCTGCGGTTGGCGATCGCGGTCAAATGAATGAGGCCGTTGGTCGATCCACCGATCGCCTGCATGACGACCTGCGCGTTGCGGAACGAGGACCTGGTCAATAGCTCGCTTGGCTTCGGCCCCTTGGCCTTGGCCATGTCTGCCGCAACTTTGCCGCTGGCCTCGGCGAGACGAAAACGTTCGGCATGCGGCGCGGGAATCGTCGCGCTCATCGGCAGCGACAACCCGAGCGCCTCGGTGACGCAGGCCATGGTGCTGGCGGTGCCCATCACCATGCAGGTACCGACCGATGGCGCGAGGCGCGAGGAGACCGCCTCGATCTCGACATTGTCGATTTCGCCGGCGCGGTGTTTGCCCCAGAGCCTGCGGCAATCGGTGCAGGCTCCCAGCACCTCGCCGCGGTGATGTCCGACCACCATCGGGCCGACAGGAATGACGACGGTCGGCAAATCCGCCGAGACCGCCGCCATGATCTGCGCCGGCAAGGTCTTGTCGCAGCCACCGATCACCACGACGGCGTCCATCGGCTGGGCGCGGATCATCTCCTCGGTATCCATCGCCATCAGGTTGCGCAGATACATCGAGGTCGGGTGCGAGAAACTTTCCGCGATCGAAATGGTCGGGAACACCATCGGCATCGCGCCCGACAGCATCACGCCGCGCTTCACCGCCTCGACGATCTGCGGCGCATTGCCATGGCAGGGATTGTAGTCGCTATAGGTGTTGGTGATGCCGACGATCGGCCTGTTCAGCGCATCGTCCGAATAGCCCATCGCCTTGATGAAGACCTTGCGCAGAAACAGCGAAAAGCCGGGATCGCCGTAACTTGCCAGTCCCTTGCGCAGTCCATCAGCCATGGCCGGATATCCTTTTGATTTATTTGCGCCAGTTATGAGCCCGGCAGGCGGATTGTCAAATGAGATCGGCGCGATGGGGCGGCCCTACTGGCGCTGGAAATAGATCTTGTAGAGCTGTTCCCTGAAACTCGGACTGGCATCGACCGCGGCGCGGAAGTCGTCCTTGGCGAGACGATATGCCGTCAATCTTTCCTGGGTGATGACGGTGGCGTTGCGCGGCCGTTCTGTGATCAAGGCCTGCTCGCCGAAGCACTCGCCCGATCCGAGACTCGCCACCGGACCCTCACCCGCTCCCGACTGGTAGATCCCGACCTTGCCGTCGCGGATCAGGAAGAAGTTATCGCCGCTGTCGCCTTCCCGCAGCACCACGTCGCCGGCCTCGAAGGTCACGCCCTTCATCTTGCCTGCGACATTGGTCAATTCGAGCGCGGACAGCTTGTCGAAAAGCGGCAGCCGGCGCAGGAACTCGCAGATCACGACAGCTTCGTTGAGCACGACGTCGGATCTGCCCCGCGGCCACACAACGCCGCGGAAGATGCGGCGCACATATTATTTCAGATCGATGATCCGGCTCTTGTCGCCATCGAACTCCATGCCGCAGAACGCCCCACCCTGGTAGAAATCACCGACCGGATCGGGCTTGAGCTTGGCCTGTTCGGCAAAGGCATGTTCGCGATAATCTTCCGCGCGGCCGGTCGGGCGATAGCCGAGATCGATGGCGCGATGATTGTCCCACCACGAGCGCTCATTGTTGGAAGCGCCATAGAAGATCTCGAAATGAATATCGGGATGCTCCAGCCCGATCCGGCAGAGTTGCACCAGGTCTTCCGGCTTCAACCAGATCGACAGCCTGCGGTGATCGAGCGGCTTGTCGCCGAAATTGCCGATCCGGATGCAGGTGACCTTCATGCCGTGCTTGTCGGCGTAGAGCGCACCGACGGCTTCGCCGAACACCTTGCTGACGCCATAACGGCTGTCGGGCCGCGGCGTCACGTCGGTGCCGATGCGGTGATAGCGCGGATAGAAACCGACGGCATGGTTGGACGAGGCGAACACGATGCGCTTGACGCCTTTCTTGTGCGCGGCTTCGAACAGGTTGTAGCAGCCGATGATATTGGCTTGCAGGATGTCGTCCCACGGACCTTCGACCGAATAGCCGCCGAAATGAATGATGCCGTCGACGCCATCGCAGATCGCCTCGACTTCGGCCATGTTGGCGAGGTCGGCCGCCTTGAACTTCTCGTTTTTGCCGAGATCGGCGGGGGTCTTCAGATCGCTCAGCAGCAAATCCGGATAGATCGGCGGCAACAGCTTGCGCAGACTCGTGCCGATTCCACCCGATGCGCCGGTCATCAATATACGTGGCATTTCGTCCCTCGTTTCGGATTGCTGCGTGATTATGGCGTGCCGTACGTTGCGCGGCAAGCGCGCTTGCCGCAAGGGCACCGGCAATGTTAGCAAGCACCAGGCGAGGAAAATCACGCGAACAACGAGAAGCAAGAAATGTCCGAAAAGCCCGCACGCCCTGGCTTCCAGCCGGCCACCCACTATCCCGATCCCTGTATTCACGCGCTCGATCCACGCTTTGAAAAGTACTGGCTGAAATTGTCGGCGGTGGAACGGATCGCAACCGGCCTGCGCTGGGCCGAGGGGCCGGTGTGGTTCGGCGACGGACGGTTTCTGTTGTGCAGCGATATTCCGAACCAGCGCATCATCAAGTGGGAAGAAGAAACCGGCGCGGTCAGCGTCTATCGCAAGCCGTCCAATTTCGGCAACGGCAACACCCGGGATCGCCAGGGACGCCTGGTCACCTGCGAGCACGGCGGCCGCCGTGTGGTCCGCACTGAATATGACGGTTCGATTACGGTGCTGATGGACTCATTCAACGGCAAGAAGCTGAATTCGCCGAATGACGTCGTGGTAAAATCCGACGGCTCGATCTGGTTCACCGATCCGGTGTTCGGGCTGCTCGGCAATTACGAAGGCTATGTCGCCGAATCCGAAATTGACGCCAACGTCTATCGGATCGACGGCGAAACCGGCAAGGCCACCATCGTCGCCGAGGGCGTGCTTGGACCGAACGGGCTCTGCTTCTCGCCGGACGAGAAAATCCTCTACATCGTGGAATCGCGCGGCGTGCCGAACCGCAAGATTTTGGCCTACTACGTCTCCCCCTCCGGCGACAGGATCACGGGCAAGCGCGTGTTGATCGACGCCGGTCCCGGCACGCCCGACGGCATGCGCTGCGACATCGACGGCAATCTCTGGTGCGGCTGGGGCATGGGCGACGCCGAACTCGACGGCGTCATGATCTTCGCGCCCGACGGCAAGCCGATCGGCCGCATCGCGCTGCCCGAGCGCTGCGCCAACCTCTGCTTCGGCGGGTTGAAGCGCAATCGCCTGTTCATGGCGGCGAGCCAGTCGATCTACGCGCTCTATGTGAACACCCAAGGCGCGCTGGGGGGCTAATTCGTCATTCCGGGATGGTGCGCAGCAGCAGACCCGGAATCTCGAGATTCCGGATTCGATGCTTCGCATCGCTCCGGAATGACGACATCGAAACAAAAAGCGCCGGAGCGAATATTCGCGCCGGCGTTTTTATCGCTCGCAATGACGGTCAGTAGTTACGCCGCGTTGAAACCGGCGACCGCCTTGACCTCGAGATATTCTTCAAGGCCGAACTTGCCCCACTCGCGGCCGTTGCCCGACTGCTTGTAGCCGCCGAACGGCGCGGTGCGGTCATTCGGCACGCCCTGCAGGTTGACGTTGCCGGCGCGGATGCGGCGGCCGACCTTGCGCGCGTGCTCGACCGTATCGGCCGAGACGTAACCGGCAAGACCATACGGCGTGTCGTTGGCGATCCGGACCGCGTCTTCCTCGTCCTTGGCGCCGATGATCGTGAGCACGGGGCCGAAAATCTCCTCGCGCGCGATCGTCATTTCATTGGTGACGTCGGCGAAGATGGTCGGGCGAACGTAGAAGCCCTTGTTGACGCCCTCGGGCAGACCGGGACCGCCGGCGACCAGCGTCGCGCCCTCCTCGATGCCCTTGTTGATCAGGGCCTGGATCTTGTCCCACTGCACGCGATTGACGACCGGGCCGATATTGGTGCCTTCGGCGCGTGGATCGCCCGCCTTGGTCTTCTCGGCCACGCCCTTCGCGATCGCGGCGACTTCCTTCATCTTGGACAACGGCACGATCATCCGGCTCGGCGCGTTACAGGACTGGCCGGAGTTGTTGAACATGTGCATCACGCCGCCGGTCACCGCCTTGGTCAGGTCGGCGCCTTCCAGGATGACGTTCGGGGACTTGCCGCCGAGCTCCTGGCTGACGCGCTTTACCGTTGGCGCTGCGCGCTTGGCCACATCGATGCCGGCGCGGGTCGAACCCGTGAACGAGATCATGTCAATGTCCGGATGCTCGCTCATGGCGGCGCCAACCTCGGGGCCGAGGCCATTGATCAGGTTGAACACGCCCTTGGGCACGCCGGCTTCATGCAGGATCTCGGCGAAGATCAAGGCCGACGACGGCGTGAACTCAGACGGTTTAAGGATCATCGTGCAGCCGGCGGCAAGCGCCGGCGCGACCTTGCAGGCGATCTGGTTCAAGGGCCAGTTCCACGGCGTGATCATGCCGACGACGCCGACGGGCTCACGCACCACCACCGCCGTGCCCATCGGTTCCTCGAAGTGGTAGTTCTTCAGCACCTCAAGCGTAGACATGATGTGTCCGAGGCCGGCGCCGGCCTGCAGCTTTTCGGCCATCGGAAGCGGCGCCCCCATTTCGTCGGAGACGGCCGCGCCGATTTCCTTCATGCGGCCCTTATAGACCTCGACGATCTTCGTCAGCAGCGCGACGCGCTCCTCGCGGCTGGTCTGCGAATAGGTCTCGAAGGCGCGCTTGGCGGCGGCGACCGCCTTGTCGACATCAGCCTTGGAACCGAGTGCAACCTCATACATCGCCTCTTCGGTCGCGGGGTTGACGACGGGCGTGGACTTCTTGACGACGGGATCGACCCAGGCGCCGTCGATGTAGAATTGCATGCGGTTGACCATCGGAGACCTCTTGATATCGGGGGCTGTGGAGGGGGCGTTCAGCCTGCATCCTCGCACGGGCGTTCGAGAAAATGAACCCGCCACATGCGGGACGCCGCGTCGCGGCTATCTTGCGGATATAAGAGCGCGGACCGAGGGATGGCAAGCACTCACCGCCGGCATTCTGCCTCCGCGCGTGCGCCGCAGAATGACTGCGATCAAAATTCCGTCACACCGCCAGTTTGCGATGACGCACCGGCGCGCCCGAGGTGAGGCTTTCGGCCGCGTCGATGATGGCGTTGGCATCGATACCGTAATGTCGATAGAGGTCGTCGATCGTGCCGGTCTGGCCGAAATGCTCGACCCCGAGCGCTTCCACCCGGTGGCCGCGCACGCCGCCAAGCCAGGCCAGCGCCGACGGGTGTCCGTCGATCACGGTTACAAGTCCGCAATCGCGCGGCAACGGCGCCAGCAGCTTCTCGATATGCGACAGGTGCGCGATGCCGCGGCGATCGCGGCGAAGCTGGCGCGCGGCGGTCCATCCCGCATACAGCCGGTCGGCGGAGGTGATGGCGAGCAGGCCGATGTCGCGGCGGTTTTCGCCAAGTAGCCCGACTGCCTCGATCGCTTCCGGCGCGACCGCGCCGGTATAGGCAACGACGACTTCCGCATTCGGTCCGGG
>NZ_DASSRP010000113.1:0-18538 GCF_035701725.1 Bradyrhizobium sp. | reverse complement strand
GTGATCGATCTCTTTACGAGCGATCGGGCTGACCACGACAACCCGGCCCCGCTCGTCGTCTTCATCCATGGCGGCTATTGGCAGGCGCTGGACGGCTCATGGTTCAGCCACATGGCGCGTGGGCTCAATGCCCATGGCATCAGCGTCGCCGTTCCGACCTACGATCTCTGCCCCCATGTATCGGTCGCCGACATCGTCATGCAGATGCTCCAGACGATGTTCGAATTGGCGAAGCTGTCGCAGTCGCTCGTCGTTAGCGGCCATTCGGCCGGCGGACATCTGGCCGCCTGTATGCTCGCGACCGACTGGAAGGCCTATGACGCGTCCTTTCCGGCGGGGCTTGTGACCTCGGCCTATGCAATCTCCGGCCTGTTCGAGCTTGAGCCGCTGCTTTCGACCTCGATCAACAAGGCGCTCGGCCTCGATCAGGCCTCGGCACGTGCGGCCAGCCCGCTGTTGTGGCAACCACCATCCCACGGTTGCCTCGACGCGGTCGTGGGTGAAGCGGAGAGCGCGGAATATCACCGGCAAAGCCGGACGATTGTCGATGTCTGGGGCGAGGCCGGCGTTGCAACGCGATATGGCGCGGTTCCCGCCGCCAACCATTTCACCGCGATTGCGCCGCTGGCCGATCCGGCGTCGGCGATGACGCTGCGGCTCAAGGAATTGGCAGGGCGCTGACCAAGCAGCCCACAAAAGCCTCACGCTGGCCACTTGCGCCAAATTGCTTTAAGTATAAAATGATTTGGCTGCCCGTCCTTCCTGGATCGTGCGAGGCGACAAGATTGAGCACTCAATTTCGCGCCGAGCACCAGACCCGGAATCTCGAAATTCCGGGTTCGATGCTCCGCATCACCCCGGAACGATGGTGGCTCCGCTATCCCGAAACGGGAGACGATGGAAAATGTCAGGTCGAATTTCCGTTTCGCTTGGTCCGTCGGGCCACATCGACGATTTTTCACGGCGAAACCTGCCGCCCTTCGAGCTGTGGCCGGATATCCTGCTCGACCGCCCCGAGTTTCAGTATCCCGAATATCTCAATGCCGCGGTCGAATTGACCGATCGCATGGTCGAGAAAGGGTTTGGCGACCACACCGCGCTGATCGGCAACGGCCGGTTGCGCACCTACAAGGAATTGGCCGACTGGTCGAACCGGCTGGCGCATGCGCTCGTCGAAAACTACGGCGTCAAGCCCGGCAATCGCGTGCTGATCCGCTCCGGCAACAATCCGGCGCTGGTCGCCGCCTGGCTCGCCGCAACCAAGGCAGGAGCGGTCGTCGTAAACACCATGCCGCTGCTTCGCGCCGGCGAACTCTCCAAGATCGTCGACAAGGCCGAGATATCGCTGGCGCTGACCGACAGCCGCATCGCCGACGAACTTGTCGCCTGCGCCAAGACCAGCCGCTTTCTCAAGCAGGTCGTCAATTTCGACGGCACCTCCAACCACGATGCCGAACTCGATCGCGTCGCTCTGAGCAAGCCGGTTCGTTTCGAGGCGGTCAAGACCGGCCGCGACGATGTCGCGCTGCTTGGATTTACCTCGGGCACGACAGGCGAGCCGAAGGCGACGATGCACTTCCATCGCGATCTCCTGATGATCGCGGATGGTTACGCCAAGGAAGTGCTGGGCGTGACGCCGGACGACGTGTTCGTCGGCTCGCCGCCGCTTGCCTTCACCTTCGGGCTCGGGGGACTAGCGATCTTTCCGTTGCGCTTCGGCGCCACCGCAACGCTGCTGGAGAACGCCGCGCCGAGCGAGATGATCAAGATCATCGAGACCTACAAAGCCACGATCTGCTTCACCTCGCCGACGGCCTATCGCGCGATGATGGCGGCGATGGATCAGGGCGCGGATCTGTCCTCACTGCGGCTCGCGGTTTCTGCCGGCGAAACCTTGCCCGCGCCGGTGTTCGAGAGTTGGACGAAAAAGACCGGCAAGACCATTCTTGACGGCATCGGCTCGACCGAGATGCTGCACATCTTCATCAGCAATCGCATCGGGACCGCCAGCGCCGGTTCGACCGGAACCGCGGTGACCGGCTATGAGGCGAAGATCGTCGATGAGAACATGAACGAGTTGCCCGCGGGCGTGATCGGCAAGCTTGCGGTGCGCGGACCGACGGGTTGCCGTTATCTTGCCGACGCACGGCAAACCAATTACGTCCGCGACGGCTGGAATCTCACCGGCGATTCCTTCACCAAGGACGAGCAGGGCCGCTTCTGCTTTGTCGCGCGGTCGGACGATATGATCATTTCTTCCGGCTACAACATCGCCGGGCCGGAGGTCGAGGCCGCGCTGCTCAGTCACCCCAAGGTGGCTGAATGCGGCGTGGTCGGTGCGCCGGACGAGGCGCGCGGCATGATCGTCAAGGCCTATGTCGTGACGACGGCGGGCGTCACCGCGAGCGAGGCGCTGACCTCTGAGTTGCAGGAACATGTCAAGCAGGCGATCGCGCCGTACAAGTATCCGCGCGCGATCGAATATGTCGAGCAACTGCCGAAGACCGAGACCGGCAAGCTCAAGCGCTTCGCGCTGCGGCAGATCGCGCTGGGAAAGAGCACCTCGCCTGGCGTCGCCGCTGAATAGCTTCCGTAAGGAGAATTGCAGTGAACCCTTCGAAAGGTCCGGCTCCCGCCGCGTTTTCCGAAAGCGAAACAGAGCCGCGCGTCCTGCAACCGCGCGGCTGGCCGACGCCAAAAGGCTACGCCAACGGCATGAGCGCCGATGGCCGGTTGGTCGTCACCGGCGGCGTCATTGGCTGGGATATCTACGGCCATCTGGCGCCGGATTTCGTCGCGCAGGTGCGCCAGACCTTGCGAAACATCGCGGCCATTCTTGCCGAAGGCGACGCGCGGCCGGAGCATCTGGTGCGCCTGACCTGGTACGTCGTCAATATGGACGAGTATCTGGCAAACCTGAAGGTGCTGGGCCAGGTCTATCGCGAGATCTTCGGCGCGCATTATCCGGCGATGGCGCTGGTTCAGGTCGTTCGCCTGGTCGAGAAGGAAGCGAAGGTCGAGATCGAGGCGACCGCCGTTGTGCCGCGCTGAAGGATTGTTTCGATCCTCGATCGGCGGCCTCATGGTTCCAGACGCCGCGTGCGGCTCCTCACCATGAGGGTCAAAGCGTTACAAATGACGGCCTCATCCCGAGGAGGCGCGGAGCGCCGTCTCGCATCACACATGGCGTTGATCTAGCCGTTCGACGTCTTCGGCGGCCCGAGTTCGGCAAGTTCCTGATAGGCGCTGGCTGCTTTTCGCAGCAGGCGTCGCTTCTGCTTGGCATCGAGTACGAGATCGCTGCCGTCAAGCCCGTCTTCGCCAAATGCCGCCGCGAGCGCATGCCGCCGCGCGTCGTCGTTCAATTGTCCGAGCGCCTTCTGCGCCCGGCGCAGCAGCTTCAGCATCGCCGCGCGCGTCGGTGCCTCCTCGGGTGGAGCGAGGTGTTCCGCCGCCTCGACGGCATAGCTTAGCCGTTTGTTGGCGAGCCGCACGCGATGGCGTTTGCGGGTACCGAGTTCGTCAAGCTTGCGGCTCCTCTTCAAGAGTTTCTTGCGCCATTCCTTCAGACGGTCGGCGCAGTAACGGTCAGCCGGCGCTGCGCGGCGTTCGATGGCCTCTTTGCTCCGCTTTCGCGACCAGTCGCCGCGGTCGATCCACGCCATCAGGTCCTTGATCAGCCGTCGATAACGGGGTGAGCGCAGGGCGCGGGTGAGATGACGTTGGCAGGCGTCCCGTTCCTGCTTCCAGGGGCGGTCATTGATCGCTCCCTTGACCGTTCCCTTGAGCTTGATCTTGCTGAGCCGTTCCAGCGCGACATCGAGGTCGCGAACGATGCCGAGATGGGCACGCAGCCATTTCAGCTCGGCGCCAAGCCGCAGCAGTTCTTGCCCCTCGACCATGGGGGAAAACAGGGCAATTGTGGTCCGTAAGCGTGTCATTGCGACACGCATGGCGTGCAGCGCGGCGGCATCGCCTGCAGCCGTACCCTGATCCTGCGCCGTCAACTGATGCAGATAATGGCTTGCGGCGGTCCGAAACGCCGTCTCGCAGTTCATCGAATCCTGCAGTGGCGGGGTCTGTCTTGTCGAAGTCTTAAGGTTGACGGAAGCCATCATGGGAACAAGGTGCCCCGGGGGCGCCGTCATGACAACAGGGCTTGTTCCCGGCCGATCTTTCCGGCAGTACTAGCAAAATCCTCATTTGGGACAAAATTTTTCCAAACCGCATCCGCCTGCCACACTGTTGCCCGGCCCGGCGGTCAGACGGCCATTGGCAGGATAATTGCACGTGTCGTTCGCATCCGGAGAACTGGTATGGCCGTGTCTCAGGACAAGATCATCGAGCCCAGACAGGTGACAGGCAGCAAATTTGCCATGCTGCGCGCGCACCCGATCTTCTGCGATCTCGACGCGGACGCCTTCGAGCAACTGGCCCGGTATATCAAGCCCGCGGTGCTCAAGCGCGGGGCCTCCATCTTTTCCAAGGGCGATCCAGGCAACAGCCTGATTGCGGTGGTTTCCGGCACGGTCAAGATCAGCATTTCTTCGCCCGACGGGCGCAGCGCGATTCTCAACCTGATCGGTCCCGGGGAGATCTTTGGCGAGGTCGCGGTGCTCGATGGTCAGGCGCGAACCGCGGATGCGACCGCCAACAGCAACTGTGAAATCCTGGTGATCGACCGGCGCGAATTTCTCCCCTTCGTGCGCAGCCAGCCGGCTCTGGCGATGAAATTCATCGAACTGTTATGCGCGAGATTGCGCTGGACCTCCGACCAGGTCGAGCAGGTGATCCTGCAGGATCTGCCGGGCCGGCTGGCAGGCGCCTTGATTCGCCTCACCGAACGGCACAAGGCGGCGAAGGACAGCCGCACCATCGCGGTGACCCAGCAGGAAATCAGCGAAATGGTCGGCATGTCGCGCGAGAGCATCAACAAGCAGTTGCGCGCCTGGTCGACGCGGAACTGGGTGCGGCTCGAGCATGGCGCGATCGTGGTGCTCGAGCTGGAACCGCTGCAGGAAATTGCAGGCACGGCTGCCCAGGATGATTAACGCGCGATTAGCGCAATGATGTTGTGAAGCAGCTCACACGCACCGTGATGAGCGTCGGAGTAGGGTGACGCAGGGGACATTCTCAGAAAACGTGGAGGCGTCCATGCATGCTCCGTACGAGAAGTCGCGTCAAACTGATCACCGCAACGAGCCGAAAAGCAGCGTTGGATTCCTGCTTCTACTGGGCGCCCTCGCTTTTGTGCTGATCGCGCTCGTTATTGTCCATCCGAAATCGTCGGTCTGGATCTCGCAGGCCGTCCAGGCGGAATTCGGCGGCGGCAGTGAGGACGTGCCGGTGCAGACTGTGCAGCCGGACATGGCCATTCCGATGCGGACCGTCCACGCCGAGTAGCGCTTTCGAGCGAAGTCCGCGTCAGAACAAGAAGTTTGGAGCCGGTTTTGACTCGGGCCAGACTGACAGCCTCTAGAGGTAACCTTCGCCGGCCTCGGCGGCGAAGCGGCCCGGATCGCCTTCCCAGACGATCCGCGCATGCTCCAGCACGTAGACGCGGTCGGCGTGCGGAAGCGCAAAGGTCACGTTCTGCTCGCCAAGCAACACGGTGATGTCGGTGGTCTGACGCAAGCGCTCAAGCGCCTTCGACAGCGTCTCCAGAATCACCGGGGCAAGTCCGAGCGTCGGCTCGTCGAGAATCAGGATCTTCGGCTGCATCATCAGCGCGCGCCCGATCGCGAGCATCTGCTGCTCGCCGCCCGAGAGCGTCTGCGCCAGCTGTCCCTGGCGCTCCTTCAGGATCGGAAACAGTGCGAACAGCCATTCGAGCTGTTTGACCCGGATTTCGTCGCTCAAGTGCTGGCCGCCGAGGTCGAGATTTTCCTTGACCGTCATTTCGCCGAACAACTCGCGCGATTCCGGGCATTGCACGATGCCGCTGCGCGCGATTTTCGCGGGGCTTGTTCCGCGCAGTTTTTCCCCGTCGCGGGTGATCTCGCCGGAATAGGGCAGGAAGCCCGAGATGGTGTTGAACAGCGTCGTCTTGCCGGCGCCGTTCAGCCCGACCACCGAAACGAATTCGCCATGGTGGACGTGGATCGAGACGTTTTCCAGCGCCTGGGCCTTGCCGTAATGCACGCTGACATTCTCGACCTGAAGCAGCGGCACCTTGTCCTTGAAACTGGCCTCGGGCCGGGCCGAGGTCTCGATCGCGCCGCCGAGATAGACGCGGCGCACGGTCTCGTTGCGCATCACTTCGTCGGCGCGGCCGGTGACGATCTCTTCGCCGAGATACATCGCGAGCACCCGGTCGACCAGCGCCGCGACGCTCTTGACGTTGTGATCGACCAATAGCACCGCACGGCCCTCGTCGCGGAAGCTCTTGATCAGTTCCGAGAACGTGCCGACTTCGGCGAGCGTCAGCCCGGCAAAGGGTTCGTCGACCAGCACCACCTTGGGGTCGCGTGCGATCGCTTTTGCAAGTTCCAGCCGACGCAGATCGGCAAACGGCAGCGTCGGCGGACGGCGATCCATCACCGAACCGAGGCCGACGCGGCTCGCGATCCACTTGGCGCGCTCGGTCAGCGCCTTGTCGGGAAACAGCATGAAGAGACTGTCCGGCAGCAGCGCCACCATGATGTTCTCCAGCACCGTCTGCCGGTTCAGCGGCCGCGAGTGCTGGAACACCATGCCAAAGCCCATGCGCGCGATCTTGTGTGCGGGCAGGCCGGCGACATTCTCGCCCTGAAACGTCACGGTGCCCGAGGTCGGACGCTCGATGCCCATGATCGACTTCATCGCGGTCGACTTGCCCGAGCCGTTCGGACCGATCAGGCCGAAGATTTCGCCGGCGTGGACTTCGAGATCGAGGTTCTTCACCGCCGTGAGGCCGCCATAGCGCTTGGTGAGGCCGCGGACTTCGAGCACGGGCGGATTGTTGGTGATGGAATCCATCATGAGCGCCCCTCATGTGAAAGGGCTGCGCCCAGGAAGCCTCCGGGAAAGAACAGGACGACGAGCAGCGCCACCGCGGAGACGATGAAGGTCGCAAGCTCGCCGGTCGGCCGCAGAAACTCGCCGGCGACGATCAAAAAGATCGCCCCGAGCGCGGCGCCGAGCACAGTGCGGCGCCCGCCAAGCACCGCCGCGACAATCACGTTCACACCGACCGCCACGTCGACCACGGTGCCGACCGAGGCGGTGCCGAAGTAAAACACCAAGAGCGCGCCGGAGAGGCCAGAGAAGAACGCCGAGACGATGAAGGCGGCCAGCTTGTGCTTGACGATGTTGAAGCCGAGCGCGCCGGCCTGCACCGGATCCTGGCCGCTCGCCTGCAAGACGAGACCGATCGGCGATTGGGACAGGCCGTACAATATCAGCGCGCTGAGGGTCATGAAGCCGAGCGCGATCCAGTAATTGGCGCTGGCATTGATGGTGATGACATCGGGGATGGTCAGGCCGATTTCGCCGCCGGTGAGATCGGCGAACACGACCACGAAGTTTTGCAGCATCAGCACCGCAACGAGCGTGGTCAGGCCGAAATAAGGTCCGCGCACGCGAAGCGCGGGTAGCGCCAGTACGACGCCTGCGATCACGGAGGCGAGCGCGCCAAGCACGATGCAGAGATAGACCGACCAGCCGTACTGATTGTTGAGAATGCCTGCGGTGTAGGCGCCGACGCCGATCAGGAAGGTCGGGCCGAAATTGACCTCGCCGGCAAAGCCGAACAGCAGATCCCAGGCCATCGCGAACACGCCGAAGTAATAGGCAACGGTGAGCAGCCCCAGCACATAGCCGGAGACGTAGAGCGGCAGCGTTGAGGCAATAATGACGATCGCGAGCGAGATGAAAAAAAGACGAGATGTAAAGAAGCTGGCCATCTGTCAGCGCCTCCCGAGCAGGCCTTGCGGCCGCACATACATCACGGCGACAAGCAAGAGCAGGGCAGGGATGGTGCGGTAGGCCGGCGAGATCAGATAGGCCGTAACGGTCTCGAGATAGCCCACGACGAATGCGGCGATCAGCGAGCCGGAAACGCTGCCGAGGCCCCCGAGCACCACGATCGAGAAGGCGCTCGCGGTGAGCGGACCGACGCTGTAGGAGCTTACCCCTAAGAACATCCCGAGCAGCACGCCGGCGATGCCGGCGAGGATGCCGTAGATCGCCCAGACCACGACATAGATGCTGCCAAGTTCAAGTCCGAGCAGGGTGACGCCGCGCGGGTTCATCGAAGCTGCGAGCACGGCCTTGCCGGTGCGGGTGCGGTTCACCAAAAGCCAGAGCAGCGCAATGACCAGACAGCAGACGAAAGCGGTGAAGATCTCGTTGCGCGGGGTGCGCACGCCAAGGATATCGACCACGCCCTCGACGATCGGCAGCACGGTCTTGGCGTTGTTGGTGAAGAAATAGGCGATCAGCTCCTGGATCATGATGCCCCAGAGCAGCGTGCCGGTGAGCACGAAGATTTCCTTTTCCTCGTTGGCGATCCGGCGCGACTTCTGGATCGGCTGCACAACCGCGAAATAGGTGATGAGCGCCGATACGAGCGCAACGCCGACGCCAAGCAGCGCACCCGAGTAGGTGTCGAGATGCAGCACGCTCGCGGCCGCCCAGGCGGCCACCGCCGCCAGCACCATGATGGCGCCGTGCGACAGGTTGAGGACACCGGAGACGCCGAAGATGAGTGTAAATCCGGTGGCGCCGAGCGCATACAGCGCGCTGATGGCAAAACCGTCGATCAGGATCTGGAACGCAAGCATGAACACGAGTGCCCGTTTTCCGAAGTTCGTAACACGTCGCCGCGCCCTCTTGCACGAACTTCGGAAAGCAAAGGGCACTTGCAAAATTCATGATTACAGTGCCGGTCTTCTATTTGAAATTCCTGGTTGGACCCGCGGTGAGTGATGCAGGAATTTCAAATAGACGGCGCTGTCCGCGGCAGCCCCCGCTGCCCCCTTCAGGAAAACGTCTCGCCACGAAAAATGCTCCCGGGGATACCCGGGAGCATTGCGTAAGGAGATTAGTTCGACGTGACCTTGATGAAGCTCGGGAACTTCAGTTTGGCCTTGGCGACTTCCGCCGGCCAGACAGCCACTTGCTGGCCATCCTGCCATTGCAGCATCAAGCCGGTGATGAGCCCCTTGCCGTACTTGATCGAGTGCGTGAACGGGTCGTCCTTGCCGTAGAACTGGACGCGGCCGATGGTGCCGACCCAATCGGTCTTTTCCAGCGCCTCGACCAGCTTGTCGGCGTCCAGCGAGCCGGCCCGCTTCACGGCATCGGCGATGTAGTAGACTTCGTCATACGAAGTGTAACCGGCATAAGAAGGGAAGTTGCCGAACTTTGCCTTGAAGGCCTCGGTGAACGGAACGCTCTTGGGCGTCACCGCCACGCCCGTGCCCGATACACCCTGATAGAGCACGCCGTCGGAGGCGTTGTTGGTGTCCTTGCCGAAAGTCGAGTTGGTGGCTTGCGAGGAGATGCCGAACATCGGGATCGGAACCTGCTGGTTCTTCCACTGCACGGTCGGCTGCACCCCGACATGCGAGATGCCGGTGATCATCACGTCGGGCTTGGCAGCCTCGATCTTGTTGAAGATCGGCGTGAAGTCGGTGGTGTCGGGCGAGAAGCGGATATGGTCGAGGACCTTCAAGCCGATCTTGGGCAGGCATTCCTCGTAACCGATGTCGAGCGGCTTGGTCCAGGCGGCGTCCTCGCTCATGATGACGGCGGTCTTCATGTGCTTCTGATCGACAAGCAGCTCTTTGGCGGCGTCGCAGACCGACAGCGCCAGCGCCGCCGAGGTCAGATAGCCGTGGAAGGTGTATTTGTTCTTCTCATAGTCGGCGTGAACGGCCTTGCTGATCTCGTTGGAGGCCTCGCCCGGCGTGATGAAGGGCGTCTTCAGGCGCGCCGCCCATGGCTCCAGCGCCAGCACCACCTCGCTGATGTAGCTCGCGATGACGATGTTGACCTTGTCCTCGTTGACCGCGCGCTGGAAAGCGCGAACCGAATCCGCCGACGAAGAATGGTTGTCGTAGGTGATGATCTCGATCTTGCGGCCATCGACGCCACCCTTGGCATTGATTTCATCGGCGGCAAGCTGGGCGGCCTGCGGGATCGAGGCGCCGGCGATGGCTTGCGCTTCCGCAATGACGCCGATCTTGATCGGATCGGCGGCGAGCGCCTGGCCGCCGCCCAGCACCAGCCCCAAGGCCGTCGCGCCGAACAGCGAGCGAATATATGTTGATGTCATGACGTTCCTCTCCGTTTCCTTAGGCCTCAGCGACGTTTGATGTCGCTGGCCTTGTTATCGTTGGCCTTGGTCTAGTTGGTGTTGGCGGCCTTGGGCTCATTGTAGCTTCGCTTGCGTCCCCAGCAAGCGAAACGGCATCAGCCGCGTCGGTCGTACGATCCCGCCATCTTCTTGGAAAGTCCAAAATCGTCGCAGCCTGTTCGCTGGCAAGGCAGCGTTAACGCGGCGAGCGGGCGCTTCCTCGCCCGCTCGGGAACGCGGTTTTCTCGTCTGAATTCAAGGCATTATCGCGACAGCGCGGCGAATTCGAATGGCGTCGCCGAAGTGGGCGCCGGCCATCGGCCGCCGCCGGATGACGATCATTCATCATCACGCGAAGTCGCATCTCATGCGTGATGAGACGAAAGACTAACGCGCCTCCTCGAGAATGCACTGGAGCGGATGGTTGTGCCCGTGGGCCAGCGCCCGAATGGCAGCGAGCCGCGTCTCGGCCTCGTCGCGCTCGAAGGAGCCGCAGACCGCTCTTCCCTCGTGATGAACGCGAAGCATGAGCTTGAGCGCGTCGTCGTAGCCGAGATCGAGATACTCCTGCAACACGTGGACGACGAACTGCATCGGCGTTACGTCGTCGTTCAGAAAAACGATGTTGCAAGCTGGACGTCCGACATGGCGCGACCCGATGTAGTTGCTCGTCGTCGCTCCGGCTAGTCATCAATGATGGCAATTCAACTAGTCGTCTATGATCGCAACCGCACGTGTCCAGCCTGCGGATGCGCGTTCGATCTTCACCGGGAAGCAAGAGACCATGAAGCCCTTCGAGGGCAGCCGCTCGAGGTTGTGCAGCTTCTCGATATGGCAATAGCCGATATGACGTCCGGCCTTGTGGCCCTCCCAGATCAGGCTCGCGTCCTTGGTCTCGGCGTATTTCTTGGCGGTAAAGACAAACGGCGCATCCCAGCTCCAACCGTCGGTGCCGGTCAGCCGCACGCCGCGCTCGAGCAGGTACATCGTGGCCTCATAGCCTATGCCGCAGCCGGAATTGACATAGTCGGCCCGGCCGTATTTGGCGCCGGCCGAGGTGTTGACCACGACGATTTCGAGTGGAGAGAGCGTATGCCCGATGCGCTTGAGTTCAGTCTCGACGTCGTTGGCGGTCGCGACATAGCCGTCGGGAAACCGGCGGAAGTCGAGTTTCACGGCGGGTTGAAAGCACCATTCCAGCGGTACTTCCTCGATGGTCCAGGCGCGTTCCCCCCGGTTCATGGTCGGATGATAGTGATAGGGCGCATCAAGATGGGTGCCGTTATGGGTCGAGAGCTGCACCATCTCCATCGCCCAGCCCTGAGCGTCCGGCAGATCTTCCGCCTTGAGTCCGGGAAAGAAACCGAGCATCCGCGGCAGGCTCTGCTGGTGGTCGTGATATTCGATGCGCGGATTGATGCCGGGCGGGTCGGCCGGCACGTCGTTTTGCAGCGGCACGGAAATGTCGATCAATTTTCGCGCCATGGCGCTCCCTCTCTTCACGTGGGTAGAGTCTCATCCACAATGGGGGCGGCGATGGCGTCCCTGTCAAGGCAGCCGGGTTAACGGCGGTTAGGTTCCAGGGCCGAATTTCCGGGATTTTCGGCCAATGATATCTTAAGACTCCACCTGCTATTTTTCAGCCGGCGCGACGGGTTCAGGCGCCCGTTCCTTTGCCAGCTTGCTCGCCTGAGGTTGCGGTGGCCAGATGAACGGAGCGCGGCTTTCTCTCATAGTCCTGGCGGTCGGGATGCTTTTCGCGGGCTTTTCCTTCCTGAAAAGGGAGGCGCCGGCCGATACGCACCGTCATATCCGTCAGGTCGTCCTGCACTACACGTTCAGTCGCGCCGAAAAACCGATCATCGTTCTCGGCGACAGCATCACGGAAGCGTCCACCCTGCCGCGCACGCTTTGTGGCCATGCTCTCGTCAATGCCGGACTCGATGGCGCCTCGACGGCCAGCGACCTGGGGACGTGGTTGACCGATGTGCTGGGGGAGCGCCGCGCCACCGCCATCCTGGTCGCACTTGGCACCAATGACGCGCTGCAGGGGCGCGACCCGAAGCAATTCGAAGCGAGTTACGGCGCGCTGCTCGCTCAGCTCAAGGGCTCGGCCGATCATCTCGGCGTACTCGGCATTCCCGCAGTCGAACTGCGCGGGCGCATGACAGAGGAATATCGGGCTCAGACGATGCAGCGCATCGAAGCTTTCAATGCGGCGCTACCCGCGCTTGCCGAAAAGAGCGGCGCGAGCTTCACTCCGCTACCGCCGATGAATACGCCTCACACCATCGACGGCATTCATCTGGACGCCGCCGGCTATGCGGTCTGGGATGATGCGGTGCTCAAGGGAGTGTCGGCCGCATGCGGCGCGGCGGCGCGCTGATGTCGTCTGCGCCCAGACAAATCGCGCCCGATGCAACGAACCGGCTGATCGCGCTCGAGGTGCTGCGCTTCGTCTCCGCCTTTGCGATTCTCATTTTTCATTACCGTCATTTCTTCTATGTGTCCGACCAACCGGTGGGACTGGTACCGGAGCGGTTGCCGCTCTACGGCGTCCTGAGCGCGTTTTACGAGTCCGGCCCCTTCGGGGTCTGGATATTCTGGTGCATCAGCGGATTCATCTTCTTCTGGAAATATCGGGACGCGATCGCCGGCGGCACGGTGAGTGGCCGGCAGTTCTTCGTGCTCCGCTTCTCGCGACTTTACCCGCTGCATTTCGTCACCTTGCTCATGGTCGCGCTGCTTCAATCGGCTTATTTCAACTTGCACCGGTGCTTCTTTGTCTACCAGAGCAACGATCCCTGGCACTTTCTGGCGCAGCTGTTTCTGGCCAGCGAATGGCAGGGCACCCAGGACCTCAGTTTCAACGGGCCGATCTGGTCGGTGTCCGTCGAGGTGCTGGTCTATCTGTGGTTCTTCCTGATGCTGCGCGCGACGCGGTCGTGGTGGCTGAATGTCGCGATCGTCGTGTTGTGCCTGGACAACGTGCTCCAGGGCTCGAACCGCCAATTGCTTCTCTGCCTGGCGTTTTTCAATATTGGCGGACTGGCCGCAATTGCGCGGCAGGCGGTCGGCGGCTCGCGTTACCGCAGGGCCATCGAAACCTCCGCCATGATCGCCGCGGCGGTGATCCCGCCGCTGGCTGTCGTCATGCTGGGTGATCGCCTCGCCAATGTCGCGTTCCCGCTGTTTCTGGCCTATACGCCGATCCTGCTGTTTTGCCTGTCGCGGAACATCACCATGCCGCGCTGGGCGCAAGCCACGATCGAAGCCGCAGGCAACATGACCTATTCAAGCTATCTCCTGCATTTTCCGATTCAGCTGAGCATCATGATCGGTTTCACAATCGCCGGCCGTCCCGTGCCCGTCTATAGCGGCGCGCTGCTGACCATCTATGTCCTGACGACCTTGTGTCTGTCCTATCTGACGTTCCGCTGTTTCGAGGCGCCGGCGCAGCGCTTCATTCGAAGTGCCTTTCGACGCGATGTGCCGTCGCGCGAAGTGCTTACGCCAGCTTCATCAGCTTGAGCGCGGCCAGCCCGTTCGGGCCATAGGGGTTGCCAAGACTTTCGCACATCTCGAAGTGATTGAAATTCGGTGCTTCGAGGAGCTCGACCGGCTTGCCCGCAGCCTTGACCGCGGCGGCAAAATCGCGGGACTGACGTTGAAAGTCCGGCGTCTCGAAGCTGCCATAGGTGATCGATATCGGCGCGCGCAACAGATCGATGTGCCGGATCGAACTCAGGCGCTGCTCCATGTCGTCGTCGAATTTGACGTAGTTGCTGCGTGCCGAAAGCCGCGCCGGCTTCAGATCGTATAGTCCGCTCATCAGCAGCACGCCGCTCAGCAGATCGGCCGGCAGGCCAAAGTCCTTTTCCCAGTCGGTCACGGCGGCGACGCCGGCAAGGTGACCGCCAGAGGAATGGCCGCCGATATAGAAGCGCTTGGTGTCGCCTTGGAAGTTGGCCGCGTTCCTGTAAACCCAGGCGATGCCGCGTCGCACTTGATCGGCCATCGGCCTCAAATCGCCATTCGCCGCATCGACCTGGATGAAGTCAAGCACGACATAGTTGACGCCGGCATTGACGAACAGATCGGCCGGATAGCCGTAGTCCTTGGCGCTGCCGCGCAGCCATCGTCCGCCGTGGATGAAGACGAAGATTGGTGCATTCGCGGTTCGCGCAGGATAGACGTCGAGGCCTTCGATCGGTGTCGGGCCGTAGGCAAACCGCTTTGGCGCCCCGAGCCGCCGGCGCGTGGTCTCGCTGCTCGAGGCAAAGCGCTTTTGGATCTGACCTAGCATCGGCGCGTAGACGGACTGGTCATAGGACGCGTCCAGCTCGACCTGATCCATGTCCATCCAGACCTTCGGGCCCTTCTCGTGCGGCGGCGGGCCGACGCGGCATTCTTCCGCGAGCGCTGGCGTCGCGGCAACGGCGGCAGCGGCGCCGAGGATGGAGCGGCGGGTGATGGCACTGGATGGGTCGGGCATTGTCACCTCAGGCTAGCGTCACCATCCCGGCCCAGAACTGCTGCTTCTGTTCGGTGGCGTCGATGTCGTATTTGCGTGCGAAGGTCAGCTTGCCGTCCTGACCGACCCGGTAAAGCACAAGGCCGGCCGGCACGGTCGTGATGTTGCTGCCGTCCCGCACGGCCATCGCCCAGAGCGGCGCGGCGACCAGAAGCTTGCCCGAGGGGTCGATATTGAACGTGCGCAGATAATTGCCGTGGCCGTCGGCGTTCTGGATCAGCGTCGGCTCGCCGCTTGTCTGATTGATGGCGAACACCGCGACCGAATTCTCGCCTCCCGCAAACACCTTCTTGCCCTCGAAGTCGGTGGTCCAGAAAGCTCGATTGGCAATGTAAACGAAATGGCCGTCGGGGCTGACGTGGATGGCACCGGCCGCTTGCCGCAGTTTCGAATTGGGGTCGGCGAGCGTGTTCTTGACGAACAGCGGATCGCGCGACAAGCCGGTCTTGTCGTCGAGCTTGTAGACCATGAGCTGGTTCTGGCTCTCGATCGAAACGAATACCCACGGCTTCTTCGGATGAAAGTCGAGATGCCGCGGTCCGAAATGCATGCCGTCGCCCGGCGCCACTGCCGCGAGATTGGCCAGCACGCCATCCTTGAAGGTGAAGACCTTGATCGAACCGGGATCGACGGGGTTGTCGGTCGGCGCATTGTTGCCGCGCGTCACCAGGATGACCTGCTTGTTATCGGGCGTGACGCGGATCTGATGGGCATAGATACCGGTATCGAGCTTGTTCGGCTGTTCGACCTTGTCGCCGATGGTGCCGTCGGCATTGATGCGGTGCACGCTCAGGCTCGATGGATTGTTGTAGGCGATCAGCAAGTATCGTCCGGAATGATCGACGCTGGCGTGGATCGGGCGCGTGGCAAGCTTGACCGCATCGCCATGCGGCTTCAGCGCGCCGGTTGCGGGATCGATCGCAAAGACATTGGCGACATGCGTGCTTGAGGAAACGCCGCCGGCGGCCGGCCCGCCGCTGCTGGAAACCACGTAGAGATAGCGTTTCGACGGGTGCGGCCAGGCATATTGGATGTTGGCGGGCGTCGAAACCGGGTCCAGCTTGGCAAGCTCGGCTTTGTCGATGTCGATACCGTATGGCGTCAGCGCCGGCCCGACGGCCGAATAGAACACGTTCTTGTTTGTCATTTTGGTTTGGCCCGCCAACGCTTTTCCGAGAGGTACGGCGGGAGCGGCAAGCGCGCCGACAAGAAGCGTGGTGAACGTCCGGCGATCGACCATGGAACACTTCCGCGAAAATGAACGCGAGACTGCCATTAGCAAACAGCCAATACCGGGTAAATCGGCTCAAAACGCGTGGGCGACATGCGCGATTAAAGCCGGCCTCATTATCTCAACGCGGCGATTTCCTGCGGGATCAGTCGCTGTTCTGCGGGAGTTACGATGCGGCGCACAACGAGCGCCGCCACGATCAGGGTGCTGGCGAGCCCCAGCGGAAGCTCCGTGAAGGGGAAGGCGATGAGCAGCGCCATCGCGCCGGCGAGCCAGGCGAGTTCGTTGCGGCGGAATCCGCTTTCGAGCCCGATGCGCACCAATAGACCGACCGGAATGGCCAGCACCATCATGTCATAGAGAAAGAGGTAGGGCGTCAGCAACAGCGCGCCCGTCGCAAGACTTGCCGCCTTGAGTTCATACGCGGCGCGGCCGCGCCACAGCCAGACCACCCCGGCGCAAATCCCCGCCGATGCCACCCACTGGAACGCCCACGCCAGATGTTCGCTGCCACCGAGCATGCGCACGAGGCCGAACAAGCTCTGTAGTTTGTAGAAGCTGACACGGCCTTCGGAGAAGAAGGCCTGCGAAAACGTCGGCATCCAGTGGAAGAACGCCTGCCAGCTTTCGATGCCGAACGCGATCCACGAGATCAGCACCAGCGTCGCGGTGGTGATGGCTGCCGCGGCAAACGTTCGCCATTGCCGTGCGGCGACCAACGCCAGCGGAAACAGCAGGCCGTATTGCGGCTTGTAGGACAACAGGCCGAGGCAGATGCCGGCGAGTACCGGCCGCGCCGGCATCAGTACCAACGTCCCGCCGAGCAGGGCGGCAGTCAAAAAACCGTTTTGTCCTGCCATGGTGTTGGCGAGCACGACCGGAAAGGCCGTGCCGACCACAAGTCCGAACCGCTGCCCGACGAGGCCGCGCATCATCGCCGCGTAAGGAAGAAAGCTCGTTGCCGCCCAGCCGGCAAGGCCGGCGGCGTAGGGCAGGTGCGCCAGCAGCATGGCAACGAACAGGAATGGCGGCGGATAGTGCCAGGCGTAGTCGCCGACATAGTCGCGGCCGAGCAGTCCGACCTGAAGCTGTTTGTGGATGGCCCAATCCCAGGCAAGCGCCGGGTGACCCTCGAGGGCGAGCTTACCCGCAGCCCAGACGTTGATGTAGTCGGTGTCGATGAGACGGCCGTCGGCGTCGTACAGCCAGGAATGGCCGAAATACATCGCCGCGATCATGGCGACATTGAACGCCGCCAGTAGCAGAACCGCCTTCTCGAGCGGCGCGGGGATACCGCGCGAAGACGTTGCGGGTGCGAATGAGAACGACATCGGCCATTCCTACCCTGTCCGGTCTTGAGGAAGGGTAAGCACCGCCGCCGTAAGGGTTTCGTTAACCATTTTTAAGCAATTGGCAGGCGAGATTGGGAGCGTCGATTTTCCAAAGCGAAAGGTCGGGCGCCATGATCGAGACCGACGTTTTGAGTAATGAAATCGCGGCGCGTATGGCCGAGCAGCGTAACGCCTGGCGCGAACTCGCAAGTCCCGAACTCACCCAGTTTGACCGCCGCGAGCTCCGCAACCGTATCCGGCAAGGCGAAGTCGAATTGCGGGAATTCCTGAAGATGCGCGGCGAAAGGCTGCGCTTCAGGCCACGTGTGGTCGAGCCGCCGGTCGACAGCCTTGCCGATATCGGCTTTCGGTTGTTCTAGAACTCGAACTCGCCCGTCGACTGCCGCGCCAGCGCGCGAAGGTCGGCAACAGTCCCGCGCACGGCGTTGCAGCGCCGGCAATGGACGCTGGCGCCGTCAGGCGCGTCCGCAGGCTCGATCGGCTTGATCGAGAGATTGCCGCAGACCTCGCAGACGATCTTCAATCCGCGTTGCGTTGCGCAATTATGATCGACGAGACTCATCGGCCTGTCTCAGCCAATGATCGCCGAGGCAAGGATGCTGACGGCGGCAAACTTCACCGCGAAGCGGCCGTAGCCGCGCTTCAGCCCGATCGCTACCATGTAAGCGTCAAGCTCCTCGCGGAATCCGTCGTAACCAGTCTTGCGGCCCCAGATATAGGGCCCGTACAGCACGTCTCGTTGGCGCTCGATCAGCTTGGTGGTCAGCGCGACCGCAAGAAACGCCGTTGCCGGATAGGCAAGCAATTCGATCAGTTCGATGGTCATTGTTGGTGGCCCCCGCCGTTTTTTGTTCCCATCAACGCCAATCCTACGCCTGAACTTTTAAAGCTCGGATCGCGGATATCGCTGCAATTGAATGTATCGATTAGGGTTTTCTCAACCACGCCCGGTCGGCCGCGCGTTTCGGCCTAGCGGGTGTGGGCGCTGCACCAAAGGTGAGTTGCCGCGCCTCCCATGCGTTTTCAAAAACATCGCGTGCCCGATTTGCGCTTCAAGCGGCCGGGCGAGCCCAGTATCCAAGGGGTGATCCCCTCCGGAGCGCGATTTGGATGAAGAGAATTCTTGCAGTCGTAACCATGAT
>NZ_DASSRP010000112.1:0-3474 GCF_035701725.1 Bradyrhizobium sp. | reverse complement strand
CCCGCCGGGACTCGCCCTGGTTGCGCGCCTTGTCCTGCACCACTAATGCGCGATTACCGCTCCACGCTAATCCATCTCCGAACACCATATGAGAAATCCGGGCTAACTGATACAGCGGTCTACCTTTGACTTCATCAATATCAAATCCTTCGTTGGCTGTGGCGCCTGTGGGGATGTGGGCGAAGGCGAGCATTTCCCCGCTTTCCGAGTTCGCTCGGGAAGCGGGGGAAGCGCAGTCGGTCGGCACCGCCGATCGCCCACATATCCACAGGCCTTTCTGGTAAATTTGCCGCGGCGTGCGATAACCGAGGCTTTGGTGTTGGCGCTCCTCGTTATAGAACTCGAGCCATGGGCCGGTGCCGGCCTTGGCCTCGGCGACGCTGGCATAGGCGTTGAGGTAGGCGAGTGGCGCAGGGCATCGCAGCCCTGCGCTCTCCCAGAACCGGACGTGAGCCTCTCGACTCATCCGGCTCCCATCAATCAGCCCCTGGCCCCAGAGCCCAATGGGCGAATAGGTTTGGATTGCGACGCTTGAGTCTTCGCAACCAATCCCAGATCGCCAGGACGTGACCCCGGAACCGTCTGTATTTGCGAGCCGCCCATCGCACGATGAAGGCATCGATCGTGCGGAGTTTTTCACGAAGCTTCGAGGGGTAGAAACGGCCGTAGTAGCGCACCCAGCCCGTCAGGACAGGGCGAACCCATTTGGCGATTTCCTCCAGCGCCAGATCGTTTCGGCAATGCAATCGCCAACGTCGCACGCTTTTGCCGCATCCTCTTGCCGCCCTTCTTGCTGACCGCTGGGATGAACCCGACAAAGCGCTTGCCGTCACGGTTCTTCGCCACTCGCGGCCGGAACGTGTAGCCGAGAAAGTCGAATGACCGATCTGGGTATTCTCCAGGACGATTTGCATCCTTGCAGTAAACGATCTTAGTCTTTTGCGCGTGCAGTCGCAGCCGGCACCCCGCAAACCTCTGTTCCAACGCTTGACGTAACTCAAGCGCCTGGGCTTCGCTTCGACAATGGCAGATAGCGTCGTCGGCATATCGCTCGAACGGGACGTCCGGATACTCCCTTCGCATCCAGCGATCGAACGCATAGTGAAGAAAGAGATTCGCCAGCACGGGGCTGACCACGCCCCGAACGCAAAAGGTAACTTCTGCTTTGATCGCGTGATTGCGCTCGATCGTTCTCGTTGTGTGCTTGATTTGCGCCTCAAAAGGTAATATACCTATGACAGATGGCGCGGTCGACCGATGCGCAGAAGGCGGAACGTCTCAATGCCGCCCACAGGTTGCTCGCGCGTGGGCAGAGCGTGGGGGAGGCTGCCTTGTCAATGTCGCGCCAGTTCGCAATGTCGCGCCGTCAGGCCTACCGATACATCGAGGAGGCCCAGTTGATCGGCCGACCGGTGCCGGTTGTCGAGGCGGCGACGGCGGTGACGTTCAAGCTTCCGCCCAGCCTGGTGGACGCGGTCCGGGCGCGGGCGGCGGCCGAAGGAACGACGATCAGCGACATGGTGAGCCGGGCGCTGCGGGCGTTTCTCGGCGAAGCCGGCGGCAATGGCTGAACGGCGCGGCCATGATCGCAGCATCCAATTCGAGCATGCGTTTGACCGTCTCCTCGCCGTCAAGCTGGAGCAGGTCTACGGGATCCTGGTTCCGGAACGGGTTCGCGCCATTGGCGCCGATCAGAGCGTAAGGGGGAAGCGCGATGAAGGCGGCCGCGATCTACGCCAGAGTATCTTCGGAGCAGCAGAAGGAGGAGAACACGATCGCCAGTCAGACGGCGGCGCTGATCGACTTCGCACGCGAGCAGGGCTACAGCGTACCCGATGAATGGGTGATCGAGGACGAAGGCTTCAGCGGCGCCAGCCTTTTGCGGCCAGGCCTGGAGCGACTGCGCGATCTCGCTGCCGAGGGTCACATTCAGACCGTTCTAATCCATTCACCCGACCGCTTGAGCAGAAAATATGCCTATCAAGTACTGCTGACCGAAGAGTTCGCCCGTCACGGAGTCGAGACGATCTTCCTGAAGGCGCCGCATTCCGACACGCCTGAAGATCAACTGATGCTGCAGTTCCAGGGCATGATCGCCGAATACGAACGGGCGCAGATTCTCGAACGGTCCCGCCGCGGCAAGCGCCATCGCGCCAAGGCCGGGCAAGTCTCGGTTTTGTGTGCCGCACCCTATGGCTACCGTTACATCCGCAAGACCAGCGAGGCACCGGCACGCTATGAGATCGATGCCGCGGAAGCCGAAGTCGTGCGGCTGGTCTACGACAAGTATACGGTGGGCGGCCTGAGCATCGGCGCGATTGCCCGGCTGCTCCACGGGATGGGGGTCCCCACCCGTCGGCGGGTTCGCTGGGAACGATCGGTCGTCTGGGCGATCCTGCGCAACCCGGCCTATAAGGGCACAGCCTGCTTTAACAAGACGCAGGTCGGCCCGAGGCAAAAGGTGACAAAGCCGTTTCGCTTGTCGGGGCGGGCGGTCCATGGGGATAAGAGTAGCAATCACGAACGGCCCCGTGACGAATGGATCGAAATACCGGTCCCGGCGATTGTCAGCGAAGAGACCTTCGCCCTGGCGGCAGAGCGGCTGGCTGACAACAAGCGCTTCGCGCCCCGCCGGACCATCGAGCCCAGCATCGTCCAGGGGTTGGCATCCTGCCGCAAATGCGGCTATGCGCTGTCGCGGACGTCGGCCCGCACCTCCGCGCGCAAAATCCATTACTACCGCTGCCTCGGTTCCGACGCTTGGCGCCATCTCGGCGGGGCGGTGTGCGACAGTCAGCCAATCCGTCAAGACCTGCTCGACCAGATCGTGTGGCAGGAAGTTATTCACCTGATCGAAGACCCGACGCTCATTCGGGCCGAACTCGATCGGCGCCTTGACGCAGCCCGCGCGGCGGAACCGACAAAGCGAAGGCAAGAAGCCCTCGAGCGCGAGTTGACACGGATCAGGAAAAGCATGGAACGGTTGCTTACGGCCTACCAGGAAGATCTCCTGTCCCTTGACGAACTGCGCCGTCGGATGCCGGAACTGCGCGCCCGCGAGCAGTCCATGCAGGCGGAACGGCAGGCGATCCTCGATCAGGCCGCCGACCAAATATCGTTCCTGCGCCTGGCCGAAACCCTGACCGCGTTCCTCCAGCGGCTACGCCAGTCGGCGGAAACGCTGGAAATCGCTGAGCGGCAGAAAGTCGTCCGCCTCCTGGTAAAGGAAGTCTTGGTCGACAATGACACCATCACGATCCGGCATTCGATGCCCGCCCAACCAACGCCGCCCGCCGGCAGCGCGCCGCCGTCAACCGGCAAACTGCGGGTGCGCAGTGAAAGTTACCTTTTGCGTTCGGGGAGTGATCACCGATCCCTGCCCCGTCCCCCACTCGCTCGTCGTAACGACCCCGTCTTCCAGGACACCCGCTTTGAGCCATTTACGGATCAGGCGGATGATGCGCGGGTCGCCGA